>NZ_JBMOWQ010000019.1:0-43697 GCF_049310485.1 Pseudomonas sp. GZD-209 | reverse complement strand
GGGAAGTCTTTCTCTATGTGGGGAGGTGCCATGGGGTGGTTCCTTCCCCCCCGCGATCAGCGCTGTAGGTCACTCGTTGTAGATGTCCAGCTCGCCGACGTACTTCTTCTGGATCGCGGCGTAGGTGCCATCGGCGTGGATCATGGCGATGCCTTTATCGAGCAGGGCCTTGAGCTCCGGGTCGGTCTTGCGCAGGCCCATGGCGATGTCCAGCGGCAAGCTTGGGTCCTTGATCGCCGGGCCGCTCTTGAAGTCGGCGCCTTCGGGCTTGGAGAGGAAGTTGAGCTGGGCTTCGAGCTTGTCGGTGACGGTGGCGTCGAGGCGGCCGTTCATCAGGTCGGCGTAGTTCTGGTCCTGGGCCTGGTAGGCCTTGACCTGAGCGCCCAGCGGTGCCAGTACGGCGCGAGCATAGGCTTCCTGCAGCGAGCCTTGCAGCACGCCGACCTGCTTGCCCTTGAGCGATTCGACGGTGTCACCGAAGCCTGCGGACTTGCGCACGATCACCGAGGTGGGGCTGAGGAACAGGCGGCTGGTGAAATCGATCTGTTTCTGGCGGGCCGGGGTGACGGCCATCGACGACATGATGGCGTCGAACTTGCGCGCCCGCAGGGCGGGGATCATGCCGTCGAATTCGTTGTGCACCCAGCTGCACTTGACCTGGAGTTTTTCGCAGATGGCGTTGCCCAGTTCGATGTCGAAGCCTTGCAGGCTGCCATCGGCGGCGACGGATTCGAAGGGCGGGTATTCGGGGTAGACGCCAAAGCGGATCTCGGTCCATTCCTTGGCCTGGGCAACGGTGGTGGCGCACAACGAGAACAGCAGCACGCCGAGGCGTTTTCGTAGGGTGAGCATAGGTGTAGGTCCCTGGGTGTTGTTATTGGAAGTAGGGGCAGTGCAAGCGTGTGGCTCTGTAACTGTTCTTGTGGGTGACTCGTTGGTCGCGGTCAGAATGCGCGAGGTAGAGCGGTTTTTTGTGTCGTTTGCCGGCGCGCACATGGCCGGATTCGGCTGTTGAGTTGCTTGCTGCAGCCGAATCGGCTGTTGCGACAAGGATTTATGGAAGTGCGACAGCGGTTTCTGTCATCGCGGGGGGGGGGGGGGCCCCCCCCCCCACCCCCCCCCACCATAGAGGGGGGGCTCTCCCACGATTCTTGTGTGAGCCATCTTTCCCCCCCTCCTTCCCCCCCCTCCTATGGCCTCTCCCCCCCCCCCCGCGATGGTCCGATCAGGCAGCGCTGGCCTTGCGTTCAACCGCCGCCGGCTGCAGCAGGGCGAACAGATCCTTCGGATTGGCCAGCTCCGGCACCAGGTTGATGTCATGGCCAATGTCCAGCGCCTTGGCCACATCCAGCACATAGCGCAGCGCCGAGTAGTCCTCGATGGCAAAACCGACCGAGTCGAACAGCGTCACCTGCTCGGCGCTCTCGCGCCCGGCCGCGATGCCTTCGACCACCTGCCAGAACTCGGTGGTCGGCGAATCGGCTGGCATCTGCTGGATCTCGCCTTCGATACGGCTCTGCGGTTCGTACTCGACGATCACCCGGGCCCGCTCGACGATCTCGCGGTGCAGCTCGGTCTTGCCCGGGCAGTCACCGCCCACGGCATTCAGGTGCATGCCGGGCTCGATCATTTCGGGGGTGAGGATGGTGGCGTAGGCCTTGTCGGCGGTGACCGTGGTGACGATGTCGCTGCCGCGCACCGCATCGGCCACGCTGGCGGCGATGGTCAGTTTCAGTTGTGGGTAGCCGGCCAGGTTGGCCGCGAGTTTTTCCGAGGCTGCGCGGTCGATGTCGAACAGGCGAATCTCCTCGATGCCCAGCAGGGTGTGGAAGGCGATGGCCTGGAACTCGCTTTGCGAGCCGTTGCCGATCAGCGCCATGCGCTTGCTGTCCTTGCGCGCCAGGTAGCGGGCGGCCAGGGCGGAGGTGGCGGCGGTGCGGATCGCGGTGGTCAGGGTCATTTCGCTGAGCAGCACCGGCGCGCCGGTATCGACGTCGCCCAGGGCGCCGAAGGCCATCACCGTGAGCAGGCCGTTGTGGGTGTTCTTGGGGTGGCCGTTGACGTACTTGAAGGCGTACAGGCTGGCGTCGGACACCGGCATCAGCTCGATCACCCCGTCCGGCGAGTGGTTGGCCAGGCGTGGGCATTTTTCGAAGTCGTGCCAGCGCAGGTAGTCCTGGCGGATGTACTCGGCCATTTCTGCCAGGCAGGTGGGCAGGCCCTTGCGGTTGACCAGGCGGGCGAGGTCTTGCACGTCGATATAGCGGGTCATGGTGATTCTCCTTTGAATTCAGTGGCGCGAGGGCAGGTGGACTTCGGCGAGCATGCAGCGCGCGCTGCCGCCGCCGATGCGTTCGATATGGTCGATGTTCACCACCAGCGGGTGGCTGTGGCGCTCGACCTGGCTGCGCTGGCCGGTGTCCAGCGAGCGCCAGGCGCTGCGCGACATCACCAGCAGCGAGCGACCGTCGCGGTCGTGCACTTCGAGCATGTTGCCGGCGAAGTTCTCCAGCTGGTCGTGATTGAGCGCCAGCACTTGTTTGCCGGTGTCGCGCAGCGAGTGTTCCAGGGCCCGGCGCTCGTCGGCGTGGGGCAGGGCGTCGAGGCACACCACGGCGAGCTGGCGGCCGACGTTCATCATCACGTTGCTGTGGTAGATCGGCGCGTGCTGGCGGTCGACGGCGTGGAACAGGCACAGGCGGTAGTCGAGCTGCTCGGCGAACTGGCGCAGGGCCTGTTGGTGGGTGCGGCCGGAGTGGCAGGCATAGCTGATGCGGTGTTCGCGGTCCAGGACCATGCTGCCGGTGCCTTCGAGGAACAGATTCTGCTGTTCCAGCGGGCTCAGATCGACGGTCTGTTTGATGCTGAAACGCTCGTCCAGTGCCCGCAGCACGCCCTTGCTGCGCTCCAGGCGGCGGTTCTGGCCTTCCATCGGGTAGAGCACCAGGCTGCCGTCGGCGTGGCTGCTCCACCAGTTGTTGGGGAAGATCGAATCGGGCGTGTGTGGCTCGGGGGTGTCCTGCACCACCAGCACTTCAACGCCGTGCTGGCGCAGGCTGGCGACGTAGCCGTCGAACTCTTCCAGGGCCTTGGCGCTGGCGGTATCAGGGTCCAGTGGGGCCTGCTGGAAGCGGTTGTTAACGGCGGTGTCCGGGTTGAAGGCGAACCGCGCCGGGCGAATCATGAGGACGGTATTTGTTGTTTGCATTGGGCACGCATCCACGGGTGGGCTGTGTGACCATTGTCGGGCGGATCAGGGCGAAATCCCGGCTGAAGCGCGTGGGGTGGGCGGCGGGTTCAGCTGAAATAGCGGGTTTGGCAGCGGAATCTGTTGTGATGGCTCTATCGCGACGGCTTTGCCAGTGCCTGGCACTGCTTTTCTGTAGGAGCGGCCTTGTGCCGCGAAAGGGTCGCGAAGCGGCCCCCATTTTTTAGCTACGCAACAAACATTGCCGGGGCTGCTCTGCAGCCCTTTCGCGGCACAAGGCCGCTCCTACACAGAATGTGCAAACCCCTAGAATGTGCAAGCTCATAGGTGTGGGAGCGGGCTTGCCCCGCGATGGGATGGCAGTGCTTGCGTCCTATTCGTTGGGTACCACCAGCCCACGTGCGCGCAGCCGCTTGTACAGGGTCGTGCGGCTGACCCCCAGCGCACGGGCCACCGAAGAGAGGTTGCCATTGGCTCGGCGCAGCAGTTCACCCAGGTCATTCGGGGCGTGTTCATGCACAGCGTTTTCCCCCGCCTCAGCCAGAAAGCTGTCCGGCAGATGACCCACCCCGACCGGCTGATCGCCAGCCAATGCCAGCGCCACCTGCATCACACTGACCAGCTCACGCAGATTGCCCGGCCAGGGATGCCGTTCCAGCAGCACCAGCACATCATCCGCCAGGCGCTCGGGCTGGCCGGGCTCGCGATGGCGCCCATGCACCTCTTCGATCAGCGCGCGGCGGTCACTGCGTTCGCGCAGCGCCGGCAGCACCAGGGTCAACCCGGCAATGCGGTAATAAAGGTCCTGACGAAAACGCCCGGCGCGCACCTCGGCGGCCAGGTCGCGGTTGCTCGCCGACACCACGCGTATGTCCAGCGCCACCGGCTCGCCACTGCCCAGCGGCTGGATGCTGCGGGCCTGCAGTACACGCAGCAGGCGGGCCTGGGTGGCCAACGGCATGTCGCCGATTTCGTCGAGGAACAGCACGCCGCCGTCGGCCTTGCGGATCAGCCCGGGGTTGCCTTTGTGGTGGGCGCCGGTGAAGGCGCCTTTTTCGTAGCCGAACAGCTCCGACTCCACCAGTTCGGCCGGGATCGCCGCGCAGTTGACCGCGATCAGCGGCTGGCGCGCCCGGCTGCTGGCCTGGTGCAGGGCGTTGACGAACACCTCCTTGCCTACCCCGGTCTCGCCCTGCACCAGCAGCGGGATGTCCTTCTCCAGCAGCACACCGGCCTGGGCCAGCGCCTTGCTCACACGCGCATCCGTGGAGCTGGGCACACGGCGCGTGGGTGGCCGGCGTGGCCCCTGCCACTGGCAATGCAGGCGTTGGCGACCATGGGCGAGCAGGGCGAAGGGGCGCCCTTCGGCGTGTTCGAGGATCTGCCGCAATGGCACCTGGAACAGCTGCGCCAGGTTCAGGTGGCGCGGGTCGGCGCCCAACAGGCTGCCTGCGCGGTGGTTGGCCGCACGCACCTCGCCGCGTTCGTCGAACAACAGCAGGCCGGCCCAGGGGCTGTCGAGATTGTCAGCGGCGGTGTTGAACAGCAGTTGCCAATGCTGCTCACCGGGCCCGGCGAGGATCAGCCGGTTCTCCAGGCTCTGGCTGAGCATGCGCACCAGGCCCAGGGTCTGGGCGGCGGGCAGGTAGCCGTCGCTGGCCACGTCGAGTACGCCGACCAGGCGCCGTTCGGCGTCGAACAGCGGTGCGGCGGCGCTGGCCATGTAGCGGTTCTGCCTCAGGTAGTGCTCGTCCTGGCCGACATGGATGGCCTCGCCGCACACCAATGCCGTGCCCAGCGCGTTGGTGCCGACGCCTTGCTCGCGCCAGCGTGCGCCGGGGCTGAAGGCGTGTTGCTGGTGCGGGTCGACGAAGCGCCGGGTACCCCAGGCGCCGAGCAGGCAGCCGCTGGCGTCGCCGAGCATCACCAGGTGGCTGGCGTTGCCCAGCAGGTGCGCGTATTGCGGCAGCACGTCGTCATGGGTGAGGCGCAGGAGGACTTGGTTGCGTTCGAGCAGGGCATCGAGCTCGGCACCGGTCAGGCAATCGAAGTCGGGCGCTTGCTGGGGCTGCAGACCGTGCTCGCGGCAGCGCGCCCAGGAGGCCTGGATCAGTTGGGCGTGGGTCGAAACGGAGTGGGCCATGGGCCTGTCCTGTGGGGTGTTGTTTTTATTGGCGACCGCGATTGAGTGTCGTTCAGTGCTGTTCAATGTCAAACCCGAGGGTGTTCAGTTGTTCAGCGAAACTGTTCACTTCTGTACAGGCCGGGTGCCGCGCCCGGGCGCGAGATGCCGGTATAGAGCGGTTGTGCCGGGCTGGCACGGAACTGGCTGAGGGGGCTGGACAACCATTACAAGAAGGCCACGCCATGTCCCTGGTGCTGGAGCAGGTACGCCGCAGTGTCGACAACCAGCTGTGGATCGACGACGCCAGCCTGCGCTTCGAGCCCGGCTCGTTCAACGTGCTGCTGGGCCGCACCCTGGCCGGCAAGACCAGCCTGATGCGCCTGATGGCCGGCCTCGACCGCCCGGACAGTGGCCGCGTGCTGATGGATGGCGAGGATGTCACCGGGCGCCCGGTGCGCAGCCGCAACGTATCGATGGTCTATCAACAGTTCATCAACTACCCCACGCTCACGGTGTTCGAGAACATCGCCTCGCCGTTGCGTCAGGCGCGCATGGCCGAACCGGACATCCAGCGGCGTGTGCGCGAAACGGCCGAGATGTTGCGCATCGAGCCCTTTCTCGGGCGCCTGCCGCTGGAACTGTCGGGTGGCCAGCAGCAGCGCACCGCCATGGCCCGGGCATTGGTCAAGGACGCCTCGCTGATCCTGTTCGACGAGCCCCTGGTCAACCTCGACTACAAGCTGCGCGAGGGCCTGCGCCAGGAGCTGCGCAGCCTGTTCGCCGAGCGCAACTGCATCGCCGTGTATGCCACCACCGAGCCCAACGAGGCGCTGGCCTTGGGCGGCACCACCACCTTGCTGCACGAGGGCCGGGTGATCCAGAGCGGCCGCACCACCGAGGTGTATCAACGGCCCGCCAGCGTGCTGGCCGCCGAGCTGTTCTGCGAGCCGCCGATCAACCTGGTGCCCGGGCGCATCGTCGGCAACGAGGTGAGCCTGGCCGGTGCCGTGCACTTTGCCCGCACGGCCGACCTGCGCGACCTGGCGGACGGCGAGTATCGTTTCGGCATCCGCCCCGGCCACCTGACCCTGGTGCCGTCGCGCGATGATGACCTGGAGCTGGCGGTGTTGGTGGAGCTGGCCGAGATCAGCGGCTCGGAAACCTTCCTGCATGTGCGCAACGAGCACTGGCGCATGACCCTGCACCTGCCGGGCGTGCACGAATATCAGGTGGACACGCCGATCCGCGTGTTCGTCCCCACCCACAAGCTGTTCATCTTCGACAGCGCCGACACCCTGGTGCAGGCGCCACGCCTGCGCGACGCGAGGAGCGCCTGATGGCCGAGATCCGCCTGCACCAGCTGGCCCACAGTTACAGCCGCTCGCCCGCAAGCGCCGACGACTACGCCTTGCATGAGCTGGAGCATGTGTGGGCTCAGGGCGGTGCCTATGCCTTGCTCGGGCCGTCCGGCTGCGGCAAGTCGACCTTGCTCAACATCATCTCTGGCCTGCTGGCGCCCTCCCATGGCGAGGTGCTGTTCGACGGCAAGGTGGTCAACGCCTTGACCCCGCAGCAGCGCAACATCGCCCAGGTGTTCCAGTTCCCGGTGGTGTACGACACCATGACGGTGTTCGACAACCTGGCCTTCCCCCTGCGTAACCAGGGCTTGGACGAGGCGCGGGTAGGTGCGCGGGTCGAGGAAATCGCCGAGGTGCTGGAGCTGACCGCGGTGCTGCACAAGCGCGCGCGCAACCTCAGCGCCGACGAAAAGCAGAAGGTCTCCATGGGCCGCGGGCTGGTGCGCGACGACGTGTCGGCGATCCTCTTCGACGAGCCGCTGACGGTGATCGACCCGCACCTGAAATGGAAGCTGCGGCGCAAGCTCAAGCAGATCCACGAACAGTTCAACATCACCATGATCTACGTCACCCACGATCAGCTGGAGGCCTCGACCTTCGCCGACAAGATCGCGGTGATGCACGCCGGGCGCATCGTCCAGTTCGGCACCCCGCGCGAGCTGTTCGAACGGCCCCGGCATACCTTCGTCGGTTATTTCATCGGCAGCCCCGGAATGAATCTGATCGATGTGCGCGCCGAGGCCGACGGCGTGAGCTTTGGCGATGTCCACCTGGTATTGCACGAGGGGGTGCGTGAGCGCCTGGCAAGGTCCGAAGGCGGGCGTTTGCAGGTGGGCATTCGCCCGGAGTTCGTGCAGGTGTGGGAGCACCCCTTCGACAACGCTTTCGAGACGCGCGTGGTGGACGTGGAGGACCTGGGGACCTACCGCATCCTCACGCTGGTGCTGGCGGGGGTCACCCTCAAGGCGCGCCTGGGCGAGGACCAGGTGGTGCCCCATGGCCGGGCCTGGGTAAGCCTGCCGCCGCAATGGCTGATGCTCTACCTTGACGATCTGCTGGTGGAGGCCGAGGCATGAACAAGGTGCCGAACAACAAGGCCTGGTGGCTGGTGCTGCCGGTGTTCCTGCTGGTGGCGTTCAGCGCCGTGATCCCGATGATGACCGTGGTCAACTACTCGGTGCAGGACATCTTCGATGCCTCCAGCCGTTATTTCGTCGGCGCCGACTGGTACCGCCAGGTGCTGCGCGACCCGGCGCTGCATGATGCGCTGCTGCGCCAGTTCATCTATTCCGGGTGCGTGCTGGCCATCGAAATCCCGCTGGGCATCGCGATCTCCCTGACCATGCCGACCCGTGGGCGCATGGCGTCGGTGTGCCTGATCCTCATGGCCATCCCGTTGCTGATCCCGTGGAACGTGGTGGGCACCATCTGGCAGATCTTCGGCCGTGCCGACATCGGTCTGCTCGGTGCGACGCTGGCCAAGCTTGGGGTCAACTACAACTATGCCGGCGACCCGTTCGACGCCTGGGTCACCGTGCTGGTGATGGATGTGTGGCACTGGACTTCGCTTGTGGCGCTGCTGTGCTATTCGGGTTTGCGCGCCATCCCCGACGTGTACTACCAGGCCGCGCGCATCGACCGGGCATCGGGCTGGGCGGTGTTTCGCCATATCCAGCTGCCGAAGCTCAAGAATGTGCTGCTGATCGCGGTGATGCTGCGGTTCATGGACAGCTTCATGATCTACACCGAGCCGTTCGTGCTCACGGGCGGCGGGCCGGGCAACGCCACCACGTTCCTCAGCCAGACCCTCACGCGTATGGCGGTGGGGCAGTTCGACCTGGGGCCGGCGGCGGCGTTCTCGCTGGTGTACTTCCTGATCATCCTGCTGGTGTCGTGGCTGTTCTACACAGCCATGACCCACGCCGACAAGGAGTAGGCCATGAGCAAGCGCAAAACGCTGGCCCTGCTGTTGTACTTCTTCTTCCTGCTGGTGCCGATCTACTGGCTGCTGAACATGTCGTTCAAGAGCAACAGCGAGATCCTCGGTGGGCTGACGTTGTGGCCGCAGGTGTTCACCTTCGACAACTACCGGGTGATCTTCACCGACGCCAGCTGGTACAGCGGCTATATCAACTCGCTGTACTACGTGTGCCTGAACACGGTCATCTCGCTGACGGTGGCCTTGCCGGCGGCCTATGCCTTTTCGCGCTACCGCTTTCTTGGCGACCGGCACCTGTTCTTCTGGCTGCTGACCAACCGCATGGCGCCGCCGGCGGTGTTCCTGCTGCCGTTCTTCCAGCTGTATTCGTCGATCGGCCTGTTCGACACGCACATTGCCGTGGCCCTGGCCCACTGCCTGTTCAACGTGCCATTGGCGGTGTGGATCCTGGAGGGCTTCATGAGCGGGGTGCCGAAGGAAATCGATGAAACCGCCTACATCGATGGGTACAGCTTCCCGCGGTTCTTCGTGAAGATCTTCATCCCGCTGATCGGTTCGGGGATCGGCGTGACGGCCTTCTTCTGCTTCATGTTCTCGTGGGTCGAGCTGTTGCTGGCACGCACCCTCACTTCGGTGAACGCCAAGCCGATCGCGGCGGTGATGACCCGCACGGTGTCCGCCTCGGGTATCGACTGGGGCGTGCTGGCGGCCGCCGGGGTGCTGACCATTTTGCCGGGCATGCTGGTGATCTGGTTCGTGCGCAACCATGTGGCCAAGGGCTTTGCCCTGGGCCGGGTGTGAGGAGGGCGGATGATGGAGTGGATGGCCTGGACCCTGCCGACCGCGCTGTTCTTCACGGCGATCGGCCTGTTGTTGATATGCATGACCCTGTTCGAACTGCGCCGCCCGTGCCTGGAACGTCGCGGTTTTCTGCCGATTGCCACGACCCGTGGCGACCGGCTGTTCATCGGCTTGTTGGTCAGCGCCTACCTGCATCTGCTGGTGGTGGGGGTGAGCGACTGGCCGTTGTGGGTGGCCTCGCTGCTGTCGCTGGCGTGGCTGGTGGTGGTGCTGCGCTGGGGTTGAGCCTGGGGCAAGGATCCTTCTGCAATCTGGAGATCACAATGTTCGATAACGACAACAAACGGCGACATTTGACCCTGGCCGCACTGCTGGTGCTGGCCGGCCTGCACGGCACGGCCTGGGCCGACCAGTACGAAGACGCGGCGAAAAAATGGATCGGCAGCGAGTTCAAGCCGTCGACCTTGACCCCGGAGCAGCAACTCGAAGAGCTCAAGTGGTTCATCAAGGCTGCCGAGCCGTTCCGTGGGATGAAGATCAACGTGGTGTCGGAAACCATCACCACCCACGAATACGAGTCCAAGGTGCTGGCCAAGGCCTTCACCGAGATCACCGGCATCCAGTTGACCCACGACCTGCTGCAGGAAGGCGATGTGGTGGAAAAGCTGCAGACGCAGATGCAGTCGGACAAGAACATCTATGACGGCTGGGTCAACGATTCCGATTTGATCGGCACGCACTTTCGCTATGGCAAGGTGGAGTCGATCACCGACCTGATGGCCAATGAGGGCAAGAACTACACCTCGCCAACCCTGGACCTGAAGGACTTCATCGGCATTTCCTTCACCACTGCGCCGGACGGCAAGATCTACCAGTTGCCTGACCAGCAGTTCGCCAACCTCTACTGGTTCCGCGCCGACTGGTTCGAGCGCCCGGACCTGAAAGCCAAGTTCAAGGAGAAGTACGGCTACGAGTTGGGCGTGCCGGTGAACTGGTCGGCCTACGAGGACATCGCCAAGTTCTTCAGCGAGGACGTCAAGGAGATCGACGGCAAGCGGGTCTATGGCCACATGGACTATGGCAAGAAGGACCCTTCGCTGGGCTGGCGTTTCACCGATGCCTGGTTTTCCATGGCCGGCGGTGGCGACAAGGGGCTGCCCAACGGCCTGCCGGTGGACGAGTGGGGCATTCGCGTGGAGGACTGCCACCCGGTGGGCTCCAGTGTGACCCGCGGCGGCGACACCAATGGCCCGGCGGCGGTGTTCGCCACGCAGAAGTACGTGGACTGGATGCGCGCCTACGCCCCCAAGGAAGCCCAGGGCATGACCTTCTCCGAGGCGGGCCCGGTGCCGGCTCAGGGCAACATCGCCCAGCAGATCTTCTGGTACACCGCCTTTACCGCCGACATGACCAAGCCCGGGCTGCCGGTGGTCAACGCCGACGGCACGCCGAAGTGGCGCATGGCGCCATCGCCCAAGGGGCCGTACTGGGAGGAGGGGATGAAGCTCGGCTACCAGGACACCGGCTCCTGGACCTTCTTCAAATCCACCCCGGAGAAACAGCGTCTGGCGGCCTGGCTGTATGCCCAGTTCGTCACCTCCAAGACTGTGTCGCTGAAGAAGACCGTGGTCGGCCTGACGCCGATCCGCGAGTCGGACATCAACTCCCAGGCCATGACCGACCTGGCGCCCAAGCTGGGCGGGCTGGTGGAGTTCTACAGAAGCCCGGCGCGGGTGCAGTGGACGCCGACCGGCACCAACGTGCCGGATTATCCACGCCTGGCGCAGCTGTGGTGGAGCCATATCGCCGAGGTGGCCAGTGGCGAGAAAACGCCGCAAGAGGCGCTGGACGGCCTGGCGCGGGATCAGGACCGGATGATGGAGCGGCTGCAGCGCTCCAACGCGCAGGCCACCTGTGCGCCCAAGCTCAACCCCGAGAAGGATGCCCAGTACTGGTTCGACCAGCCGGGGGCGCCGAAGCCGAAGCTGGCCAACGAGAAGCCCAAGGGCGAAACGGTCAGCTACAACGAACTGCTCAAGTCGTGGGAGGCGGCGCGCAAGTGATCGGTTAGCTTCAAGGGCCTCATCGCGGGGGAAGAGGACGCAACACCACCACTCAACGGGGTTACTGGTTTCCTTTATGTCCTCACCCTCTCCCTTTGTTGTGAGTGGGGGCCCCCCTCCCCCCCCCCCGATAGGGTTTTTGCAAAAACGCCAGGCAAAAAAAACGGCACCTGCCAGAGGTGCCGTTTTCGCTTCACGCCAACTTACTTGTGCAGCTCTTCAGCGGCATACAGCGTATTTTCCAGCAGGCAGGCGCGGGTCATCGGGCCGACGCCGCCGGGTACCGGGGTGATCCAGCCAGCGCGGGGCAGGGCGGTCTCGTAGACCACGTCGCCGACCAGCTTGCCGTCTTCCTGGCGGTTGATGCCGACGTCGATGACGATCGCGCCTTCCTTGACCCACTCACCCTTGACCAGGCCCGGCTTGCCGGCGGCGACCACCAGCAGGTCGGCACGGCCGACGTGACCGGCCAGGTCCTTGGTGAAGCGGTGGCAGACGGTGACGGTGCAGCCGGCCAGCAGCAGTTCCATGGCCATCGGACGGCCGACGATGTTGGAAGCGCCGACGATGACCGCGTTCATTCCGTACAGGTCCTGGCCGGTGCTTTCCAGCAGGGTGATGATGCCCTTTGGGGTGCACGGGCGCAGCAGCGGGATGCGTTGCGCGAGGCGGCCGATGTTGTACGGGTGGAAGCCGTCGACGTCCTTGTCCGGGCGAATGCGCTCGAGCAGCAGCGAGGCGTCCAGGTGCGCGGGCAGCGGCAACTGCAGCAGGATGCCATCGACGGCCGGGTCGTCGTTGAGGCGGTCGATCAGCTCGGTCAGGGCCTGCTGGGTGGTCTCGCTGGGCAGGTCGAAGGCCTGCGAGATGAAGCCGACTTCTTCGCAGTCCTTGCGCTTGTGCGAGACATAGACTTGGGAGGCCGGGTCGGTACCGACCAGGATCACTGCCAGGCCTGGCGTACGCAGGCCCTGCTGGCGGCGCTCCGCGACACGTTGCGCGATCTGCTTGCGCAGGTTGGCGGCGATCGTCTTGCCATCGATAAGGTGTGCAGTCATAGACGCGTGATTAACCATCGAGAAGGAAACATGAAGAAGCGCGCATTCTCGCACGACACGGCGCAAGGGCAAAGGCGGGTGGTCGGGCAAATCCCCTAACCCCTTCAATAATTTAAATTTTTTTCAGAAACATGTTGACGACTTTGAGGGTCGGCTATAAGATTCGCCGCACTTGTCGGGCACTGCCTGGCACGGGTTGGCAAAGTCGGACAGAATAAGCGGTTTGTTGGCTTGTTAAGTCGGACTGAAAGCTTAAGCGCCCGTAGCTCAGCTGGATAGAGCATCCGCCTTCTAAGCGGATGGTCGCAGGTTCGAGTCCTGCCGGGTGCGCCATTAGGCCTGGGCAAGTAAGCAGTAACGCAATATGGTGGGCGTAGCTCAGTTGGTAGAGCGCCGGATTGTGATTCCGGTTGTCGTGGGTTCGATTCCCATCGTCCACCCCAGATTCGGCAGAGGCGCCAGGATTGAATGATCAGGCGCCTTTGTTTTAAGCGCTTCATGCGGACGTGGTGAAATTGGTAGACACACTGGATTTAGGTTCCAGCGGCGCAAGCTGTAAGAGTTCGAGTCTCTTCGTCCGCACCATGTTTCTGTAAGGCTGTACCGCAACACTGCATTATGGTGGGCGTAGCTCAGTTGGTAGAGCGCCGGATTGTGATTCCGGTTGTCGTGGGTTCGATTCCCATCGTCCACCCCATATTTTACGAAGGCGCCTTGGTCGAAAGATCGGGCGCCTTTGTTGTTTTTGCATTGCATGGTTTGCGGCGCTCGAGCTCGCAGCGGCTGCAAGGCCCGGGTTGAGGGGCTTGCAATCATTGCTCGGCTCACCCCTTGCAATCCTCTATTGATGCCCCAATAAAAGCTGTTAGATTTCAGCCGGTTGACCGTCCGGCCAAGATGCTGGCAGAGGAATACCGCAAATGATCGCAAAAGAAGCGCGCCAGGCCCTGGCGCTGCAACGTTTCGCCGAAGCCAATCCGCAACTGCTCGAGGAGATTCGCGAGCTGGATGCGCGCGAGCAGGCGCAGCAGATCGAGTGGGCGTTCGAGGATGCCGCCGATGAGCAGGGTGTCCAGCCCTGGGAGTTGGCCCTGCAATTGATCGCCGAAACCCCGGAGCAGCTGCAGGCGATGCGCCTGGAAACCCACCGCGAGGTGGCTGAGGCGCTGGGGATGGAGTGGGAAGAATACTGCCAGTTCAACGAGATCGAGCCGTAATAAAAGGTGCGTTCGGGTTGGGCGGGGTTTGTTTGACAAGGTTTTACAATCGCGCGGCCTGTGACGGCCTGCGCGGGCAATGCTTAAACAGGCTCGACGCCACGGCGCTCGGGCCTTTCAGGGAAATCGACCGGCGTGGTCTGCCGACAATCCGGGTGGGGTGACTTCTGCTGCATGAGTCACTAGAATGCTTGCCCTTGATTCTGGAGTCGGGCTATCGCCGGCTAACGTCTGTGCAACGAGGAATATCCATGCAAGTTTCTGTTGAAAACACTTCCGCTCTCGAGCGCCGCATGACCATCGCCGTTCCGGCCGAGCGCGTCGAGAACGAAGTCAACAAGCGTCTGCAGCAGACTGCCCGTCGCGCCAAGGTTGCAGGCTTCCGTCCTGGCAAGGTGCCGATGAGCGTCATTCGCCAGCGTTTCGAAGCCGATGCCCGTCAGGAAGCTTTCGGTGACCTGGTCCAGGCCTCCTTCTACGAAGCTATCGTCGAGCAGAAGCTGAACCCGGCCGGCGCCCCTGCCGTTGAGCCGAAGTCGTTCGAAAAGGGCAAGGACCTCGAGTTCGTCGCCATCTTCGAAGTCTTCCCTGAGTTCACCGTTTCGGGCCTGGAATCGATCAGCGTCGAGCGCCTGAGCGCCGAAGTGGCCGATGCCGACCTGGACAAGATGCTGGACGTGCTGCGCAATCAGAACACCCGTTTCGAGGCCGTCGAGCGCGCTGCGCAGAACGACGACCAAGTCAATATCGACTTCGTTGGCAAGATCGACGGTGAAGCCTTCGCCGGTGGTTCGGCCAAGGGCACTCAGCTGGTGCTGGGTTCCGGCCGCATGATCCCAGGCTTCGAAGAAGGCCTGGTCGGCGCCAAGGCCGGTGAAGAGCGCGTTGTCAACGTGACCTTCCCAGAGGACTACCAGAACCTCGACCTGGCTGGCAAAGCCGCCGAGTTCACCATCACCGTCAACAGCGTTTCGGCACCACAGCTGCCAGAACTGAACGAAGAGTTCTTCGCTCAATTCGGTATCAAAGAGTCGACCCTGGAAGGCTTCCGCACCGAAGTTCGCAAGAACATGGAGCGTGAACTGCGTCAGGCCACCAAGACCAAGGTCAAGAACCAGGTCATGGACGGTCTGCTGGCCGCCAACCCGATCGAAGTGCCAAAAGCCCTGCTGGAAAACGAAGTCAACCGTCTGCGCGTGCAGGCTGTCCAGCAGTTCGGTGGCAACATCAAGCCTGATCAACTGCCGGCCGAGCTGTTCCAAGAGCAAGCCAAGCGCCGCGTGGTGCTGGGCCTGATCGTCGCCGAAGTGGTCAAGCAGTTCGACCTGAAGCCGGACGACGCCAAAGTGCGCGAAATGATCGAAGAAATGGCTTCGGCCTACCAGGAGCCAGAGCAGGTTATCGCCTGGTACTACAAGAACGACCAGCAACTGAACGAAGTGCGTTCGGTTGTACTGGAAGAGCAAGTTGTAGATACTGTCCTGCAGAAAGCGACTGTGACCGACAAATCGGTCTCGTACGAAGAAGCTGTAAAGCCAGCACAGGCTCAAGCCGACGCTGAGTAACAGGCTACTCTCGTAGGAAACCCCCACAAGCCAGCCTTCGCGCTGGCTTGTGCGTATTCAAGCCATGACTATTTGGGAGTGAGTGCAGGACATGTCCCGCAATTCTTATATTCAGCAGAGCTCTGACATCCAGGCCGCAGGCGGCCTGGTCCCGATGGTTATCGAGCAGTCCGCCCGTGGCGAACGCGCCTATGACATCTACTCGCGCCTCTTGAAGGAGCGGGTGATCTTCCTGGTCGGCCCCGTAGAAGACTACATGGCCAACCTGGTGGTGGCGCAGCTGCTGTTCCTGGAAGCGGAAAACCCGGACAAGGATATCCATCTGTACATCAACTCGCCGGGCGGTTCGGTGACTGCCGGCATGTCGATCTACGACACCATGCAGTTCATCAAGCCGGACGTCTCGACCATCTGCATCGGCCAGGCCTGCAGCATGGGCGCCTTCCTGTTGGCGGCCGGTGCCGCTGGCAAGCGCCACTGCCTGCCGAACTCGCGGGTGATGATTCACCAGCCGCTCGGCGGCTTCCAGGGCCAGGCGACCGACATCGAGATCCATGCCCAGGAAATCCTCAACATCAAGGCGCGCCTGAACGAACTGCTGGCCCATCACACCGGCCAGTCGCTCGAGACCATCAAGCGCGATACCGAGCGTGACAACTTCATGAGCGCTGCGCGCGCGGCCGAGTACGGCCTGATCGACTCGGTCTACGACAAGCGGCAACTGGCATCCTGAAGCAATGCGCCAGAGCGGTCGGGTGCGCAGTGTGCCCGACCGCGGACTTGAAAAAGCCTGCGATTGCCTTCATCTTGTGTTTCAAGCCTACCGGATTGGATCGATCGAATGACTGACACCCGTAACGGCGAGGACAACGGCAAATTGCTCTATTGCTCCTTCTGCGGCAAAAGCCAGCACGAAGTGCGCAAGTTGATTGCCGGCCCCTCGGTATTTATCTGCGACGAGTGCGTCGACCTGTGCAACGACATCATCCGTGAGGAGGTGCAGGAAGCCCAGGCCGAGAGCAACGCGCACAAGTTACCCTCGCCGAAAGAAATCAGCGGCATCCTGGACCAGTACGTCATTGGTCAGGAGCGCGCCAAGAAGGTGCTTGCCGTAGCGGTGTACAACCACTACAAGCGCCTGAACCAGCGTGACAAGAAGGGCGACGAAGTCGAACTCGGCAAAAGCAACATCCTGCTGATCGGGCCAACCGGCTCGGGCAAGACGCTGCTCGCCGAAACCCTCGCGCGCCTGCTGAACGTACCGTTCACCATTGCTGACGCCACCACCCTGACCGAAGCCGGTTATGTGGGTGAGGACGTCGAGAACATCATTCAGAAACTGCTGCAAAAGTGCGACTACGACGTGGAAAAGGCCCAGATGGGCATCGTCTACATCGACGAGATCGACAAGATCTCGCGCAAGTCGGACAACCCGTCCATTACCCGCGATGTTTCGGGTGAGGGCGTGCAGCAGGCACTGCTGAAACTGATCGAAGGCACCGTCGCTTCCGTGCCGCCGCAAGGTGGTCGCAAGCACCCGCAACAGGAATTCCTGCAGGTTGATACCCGCAATATCCTGTTCATCTGCGGTGGCGCCTTCTCTGGCCTGGAAAAGGTCATCCAGAACCGTTCCACCAAGGGTGGTATCGGTTTCAGTGCAGAAGTGCGCAGCAAGGAAGAAGGCAAGAAAGTCGGCGAGTCTCTGCGTGAGGTCGAGCCGGACGATCTGGTCAAGTTTGGTCTCATCCCCGAGTTCGTCGGTCGTCTGCCGGTACTGGCGACGCTGGACGAGCTGGACGAGGCTGCACTGATGCAGATTCTGACCGAGCCGAAGAACGCGCTGACCAAGCAATACGCCAAGCTGTTCGAAATGGAAAGCGTCGACCTCGAGTTCCGCAGCGATGCGCTCAAGGCCGTTGCCCGCAAGGCGCTGGATCGCAAGACCGGTGCCCGTGGCCTGCGTTCGATCCTGGAAGGCGTGCTGCTCGACACCATGTACGAGATTCCTTCGCAGAAGGAAGTCAGCAAGGTGGTGATCGACGAGAGCGTCATCGAGGGTACTTCGAAGCCGCTGCTGATCTACGAAAACAGCGAGCCGCAAGCCAAAGCCGCCCCCGACGCCTGATCGGGCAAGGGGCAGCATGCAGAAAGGGGCCTTCGGGCCCCTTTTTGCATTTCCTGGTATCGACGCTTGTAATTTCAAAGGGCTGCCCCCACATTAGCTCCAAGCATCATTTCCAACGGTTTCCGGCCACAAGGCCGCTGTAGAGGCGAAATCATGAAGACCACCCTCGACTTGCCTCTTTTGCCATTGCGCGACGTTGTCGTCTATCCGCACATGGTCATCCCACTGTTCGTGGGGCGTGAGAAGTCCATCGAAGCCCTCGAGGCGGCGATGACGGGCGAAAAGCAGATCCTCCTGCTGGCCCAGAAAAACCCTGCCGACGATGATCCGGGTGAGGATGCCCTGTACCGCGTCGGTACCGTCGCCACCGTCCTGCAACTGCTCAAGCTGCCCGATGGCACCGTCAAGGTGCTGGTCGAGGGCGAGCAGCGCGGCTCGGTCGAACGCTTCAATGAAGTCGATGGCCACATTCGTGCCGAAGTCAGCCTGATCGACGAAGTGGAGGCCGCCGAGCGCGAGTCCGAAGTCTTCGTGCGCACCTTGCTGTCGCAGTTCGAGCAGTACGTCCAGCTGGGCAAAAAAGTCCCGGCCGAAGTGCTGTCTTCACTCAATAGCATCGAAGAGCCGGGCCGCCTGGTCGATACCATGGCCGCGCACATGGCCTTGAAGATCGAGCAGAAGCAGGAAATCCTCGAGATTGTCGATCTGCAGGCCCGTGTCGAACACGTGCTGGCGCTGCTGGATGCCGAGATCGACCTGTTGCAGGTCGAGAAGCGCATCCGTGGTCGGGTCAAGAAGCAGATGGAGCGCAGCCAGCGCGAGTACTACCTGAATGAGCAGATGAAGGCCATTCAGAAAGAGCTCGGCGATGGCGACGAAGGCCACAACGAAGTCGAAGAGCTCAAGAAACGCATCGAAGCCGCCGGCCTGCCGAAAGACGCCCTGACCAAGGCCCAGGCCGAGCTCAACAAGCTCAAGCAGATGTCGCCAATGTCCGCTGAAGCCACCGTGGTGCGTTCGTACCTGGACTGGCTGGTGCAGGTGCCGTGGAAGGCCCAGAGCAAGGTGCGCCTGGACCTGGCCAAGGCCGAAGAGATCCTCGATGCCGACCACTATGGCCTGGAAGAGGTCAAGGAACGCATTCTCGAATACCTCGCCGTGCAGAAGCGGGTGAAGAAGATTCGCGGCCCGGTGCTGTGCCTGGTCGGCCCGCCTGGCGTGGGCAAGACCTCGCTGGCCGAGTCGATTGCCGCTGCCACCAATCGCAAGTTCGTGCGCATGGCCCTCGGTGGCGTGCGTGACGAAGCAGAAATCCGCGGTCACCGTCGTACCTACATTGGTTCGATGCCGGGCCGCCTGATCCAGAAAATGACCAAGGTGGGCGTACGCAACCCGCTGTTCCTGCTCGACGAAATCGACAAGATGGGCAGCGACATGCGTGGCGACCCGGCGTCGGCACTGCTGGAAGTGCTCGACCCGGAGCAGAACCACAACTTCAACGATCACTACCTGGAGGTCGACTACGACCTGTCGGACGTGATGTTCCTGTGCACCTCGAACTCGATGAACATCCCGCCGGCGCTGCTCGACCGCATGGAAGTCATCCGTCTGCCGGGTTACACCGAGGACGAGAAGATCAACATCGCGGTCAAGTACCTGGTGCCCAAGCAGGTCAAGGCCAACGGCTTGAAGAAGGATGAGCTGGAGGTCGATGTTTCGGCGATCCGCGACATCATTCGCTACTACACCCGCGAAGCCGGTGTGCGGGGCCTGGAGCGGCAGATCGCCAAGGTGTGCCGCAAGGTGGTCAAGGAGCACACGGGGCAGAAGCAGGTCAAGGTCAAGGTCACTGGCGAACAGCTCGAGCAACTGCTGGGCGTGAAGAAATTCCGCTATGGCCTCGCCGAGCAGCAGGACCAGATCGGCCAGGTCACCGGCCTTGCCTGGACCCAGGTGGGTGGTGAGCTGCTGACCATCGAAGCTGTGGTCATTCCCGGCAAGGGCCAACTGATCAAGACCGGCTCGCTGGGCGACGTCATGGTCGAGTCGATTACCGCTGCGCAAACCGTGGTGCGCAGCCGTGCCGCAAGCCTGGGGATCGCTGCAGACTTCCATGAGAAGCGCGACGTTCACATCCATATGCCCGAAGGTGCCACACCCAAGGATGGCCCGAGTGCAGGCATCGGCATGTGCACTGCATTGGTCTCGGCGCTGACCCAGATCCCGGTGCGCGCAGATGTCGCGATGACCGGCGAGATCACCCTGCGTGGCCAGGTCCTGGCCATTGGTGGCCTCAAGGAAAAACTGCTGGCGGCACACCGTGGCGGGATCAAGACGGTGATCATTCCCGAGGAGAATGTTCGCGACTTGAAGGAAATTCCGGAAAATATCAAACAGGATCTTCAGATCAAACCGGTCAAATGGATTGACGAAGTCCTCCAAATTGCGCTGCAATACGCCCCGGAGCCCTTGCCAGATGTGGCTCCGGAGATTGTCGCCAAAGATGACAAGCGCGACAGCGATGCTAAGGAAAGAATCAGCACGCATTAGTAAGTATTTCGCTGGGGGGCTTTGGTTGACAGCTTTTTCGGGCCCTTGCTATAAAGCGGCACGCCATTGTCAACAGGCCACCCAGCGCTCGTTACACACGCTTTTCATTACATACTTAGAAACAAACTCAATAGAGAAATAAGGGGACTTAGAGTGAACAAGTCGGAACTGATTGACGCTATCGCCGCATCCGCTGACATCCCGAAAGCTGTTGCCGGCCGCGCGCTGGACGCAGTAATTGACTCCGTGACCGGTGCCCTGAAAGCAGGCGACGACGTCGTTCTGGTTGGCTTCGGTACCTTCTCGGTCAAAGAGCGCGCCGAGCGCACCGGCCGTAACCCGCAAACCGGCAAGGCGATCAAGATCGCTGCTGCCAAGGTTCCAGGTTTCAAGGCTGGTAAAGGCCTGAAAGACGCCGTCAACTAAGTCGTCTCTTTCAGCCGGCCCAGGTTTCGGCCAGGGTCGACCGCGTGACGGGCGGGTTCGCAAACGTTCCCGCTGGTACGCAAGCTTCGAAAAGGGCGCATCCACTGGATGCGCCTTTTTTCTATCAGGATTCTACCCACGCTCCGCGGTTGTCGACGCAGTGGTACAGCCGTTTCTGGGGGACGCATGCTGCAGAATATCAGGGACAATTCACAAGGTTGGATTGCCAAGACCATTATCGGCCTCATCGTCGTGCTGATGGCATTGACCGGCTTCGAGGCCATCTTCCAGGCCGCAACCCACAGCCAGGACGCTGCCAAGGTAAACGGCCAGACCATCAGCCAGAACGAGCTGAGCCAGGCCGTGGACATGCAGCGCCGCCAGCTGATGCAACAGCTGGGCAAGGACTTCGACCCTGCGCTGCTGGACGAAAAGATGCTGCGCGAGGCTGCGCTCAAGGGGCTGATCGATCGCAAACTGCTGTTGCAGGGCGCCGAGGATGCCAAGTTCGCTTTCTCCGAAGCTGCACTGGACCAACTGATCCTGCAGACGCCTGAGTTCCAGGTCGATGGCAAGTTCAGTGCCGAGCGTTTCGATTCGGTCATCCGCCAGATGGGCTACGGCCGCATGCAGTTCCGCGAGATGCTCGCCCAGGAAATGCTCATCGGCCAGTTGCGCACCGGCCTTGCCGGCAGCAGCTTCGTCACCGACAAGCAGGTTGAGGCGTTCGCCCGCCTGGAGAAGCAGACCCGTGACTTCGCCGCCCTGACCTTCAAGGCCGACCCGGCTGCGGTCAAGGTCAGCGACGACGAGGTGAAGGCCCACTACGACCAGCACGCCAAGGAATTCATGACCCCCGACCAGGTGGTCATTGATTACATCGAGCTGAAGAAGTCGGCCTTCTTCGACCAGGTCAAGGTCAACGACGACGAACTCAAGGCGTTGTACGACAAGGAAATCGCCAACCTGGGCGAGCAGCGCCATGCTGCGCACATCCTCATCGAAGTCAACGACAAGGCCAACGATGCCCAGGCCAAGGCCCGCATCGAAGAAATCCAGCAGCGCCTGAGC
Source organism: Pseudomonas sp. GZD-209 (assembly GCF_049310485.1). Lineage (NCBI taxonomy): Bacteria > Pseudomonadati > Pseudomonadota > Gammaproteobacteria > Pseudomonadales > Pseudomonadaceae > Pseudomonas > Pseudomonas sp. GZD-209. The sequence continues at coordinate 22,191 of NZ_JBMOWQ010000019.1, read as the reverse complement.
AAGGGCGAGGATTTTGCCAAGCTGGCCAAGGAGTTCTCTCAGGACCCAGGCTCTGCCAACACCGGCGGTGACCTTGGCTTTGCAGGCCCGGGCGTGTACGACCCGGCCTTCGAGGAAGCGCTGTACAAGCTGAACAAGGATCAGGTTTCCGCCCCGGTGCGTACCGAGTTTGGTTACCACCTGATCAAGCTGCTCGGCGTCGAAGCGCCGGATGTACCTAGCTTCGCCAGCCTGAAGGACAAGCTGACCCACGAGCTGAAAACCCAGCAAGTGGAGCAGCGCTTCGTCGAGGCCACCAAGCAGCTTGAAGATGCCGCGTTCGAAGCCTCCGACCTGGGTCAGCCGGCTCAGGACCTTGGCCTGAAAGTGCAGACCTCTGCGGCCTTCGGCCGTGAAGGTGGCGAGGGCATTACCGCCAACCGTGCGGTGATCCAGGCTGCCTTCAGTGAAGAAGTGCTGGAGGAGGGCGCCAACAGCAACGGCGTCGAGCTGGACCCGGAAACCGTGGTCGTGCTGCGCGTCAAGGAACATCGCAAGCCTGAGCAATTGCCGCTGGAAGCCGTGGCCAAGAACATCAGCGCGCATCTGGCCAAGGAGAAGGCGACTGCCGAGCTCAAGGGCAAGGCTGACAAGCTGATTGCCGGCCTGCGTGACGGCTCGATCAAGGCAGCAAGCCAGAGCTGGAAGGTCCAGGAAGCCGCTACCCGTGGCCAGGACGGCATCGACCCTGCCGAGCTGCAGGCTGTGTTCCGCCTGGGCAAGCCGGCGTCCAAGGACCAGCCGGTGTACGGCAGTGTGGTGCTGGGCGACGGTAGCCTGGTGGTGTTGCAGCTCAAGGGTGTCAACGAGGGCGCTGCCGCCACCGACGAAGAGAAGGCGCAGATCCGTCGCTACCTCGCTTCGCGTGCCGGTTCGCAAGACTTCGCGGCCTACCGCAAATGGCTGGAAAGCAGTGCCGACATCACCCGCTACTGAGTGATGCAGCAATGACGAAACAGGCCGCGTATGCGGCCTGTTTCGTTTCTGCTGCACAGGCCCCTAACGGCGCACCCCCTCATGGCTGTCCAGCGTATCCCTGGCGACTTCGCGCCCCAGTGCGATCAGTTCAGGCGCCTTGTAGAACTCGAAGAACCGGCATACCCGCTTGGGTACGTTGATCAGCACATCCGGCGGATAACCGGCGATCTTGTATTGCGCCAGTGAGGTCTGCATCACCTCGAAGCTCTGGTTGATCAGGTCCAGCAGCGAAGCAGGGCCGACGTTATCGATGATGAACGAGCCAGTCGCGGACTTTGGCGCGCCTTCGGTCTCGGGCGCCGCGGCAGGCTGCTGGCCCTGTGGCCCGGCGCTTTCGCCCAGCCAGGGGTTGGACGGGGTCAGGCCGTCAGCGGTGATTTCCTGTTCGATGCGCATCAGCTCCTCAGCGGGTTTGCGGCGAAACGGCAGGTGCGAGCCGAGTGAGCTGATCAGCGAGTCGAAGCGCATCTTGAAAGCTGCCGGGCGTTCGATCACCGGCAACTGGTACTGCTTCTGGTTGGTTGCGTTGAGGTTGACGGCAATGATCAGGTCGCAGTGACTGGACACCACCGGCACGATCGGCAGCGGGTTGAGGATGCCGCCATCGACCAGCATGCGATTGCCTTGCATGACCGGGGTGAACAGGCTGGGGATCGCCGCCGAGGCGCGCATCGCCTGATGCAGGCAGCCTTCCTGGAACCAGATCTCTTGCTGGTTGGTAAGGTCGGTGGCCACCGCCGTGTAGGGGATGCGCAGCTGCTCGATGTTGACTTCGCCAACGATCTTGCGGATCTGCCCGAACACCTTGTCGCCACGGATTGCCCCCAGGCGAAAGCTGACATCCACCAGTCGCAGCACGTCCAGGTAGTCCAGGCTTTCGATCCAGCTGCGATATTCGTCGAGCTTGCCGGCCGCGTAGATGCCCCCGATCACCGCGCCCATGGAGCACCCTGCAATGCAGGCGATTTCATAGCCGCGTCGCTCGATTTCTTCGATCACGCCGATGTGCGCGTACCCCCGGGCACCGCCCGAGCCGAGCACCAATGCCACGCGTTTGCTCATGGTCTTCCCCCTGCGTATTGTGCAACCACGGCCCTACAATGCGCCCATTGTTGCCTGTGCTTCAATGTAGTCCGCACTGGGCTACGCTGAGCAGGCAACTTTCTGCTCGCTGTGCCGTCGAACGACCACTTTTTCACCTTTGAGGTAACACCGATGAAAGCCTGGATCACCCTTCCTCTTATTGTCCTGGCCTTGGCCGGTTGCGCGGGCAAGACGGCCTATCGCGACAGTTGCGGGACCCAGCTCGATGCTGCGTGGAAGGAACTGGACCTGGCCAAGGCCGAAGGCTTCGCCGGTACTGTCAGTTATTCCAAGGCACTGTCACTGCTGACCGGGGCCAAGACCCAGCAGCAGTTCGAAGCGTTCGAAGGCTGTACCCACAAAGCCGAGAAGGCGCGCTTCTATATTCGTGAGTCCCGCGCCGGGCGTTGACCGAGGAGCGCGCCATGTCCGCCATGCTCGACCATGTGGTTTTTCAGGTACTGACGCTGCAGGTAAGGTTGCTGGTCTGTCGTGAGCGGCTGGCGGCCGATACCGACAGCGAGGCGCTGCATGACCTGCGTATCGCCCTGCGGCGTCTGCGCAGCCTCATGCGCCCGCTGCGTGGCTTGCCGGGGGTGGAGCAACTGGAGGACGCGGCGCAGGCGCTGGGTACCTTGACCACGCCGCTGCGTGACCGCGAGGTGCTGGCGGCGCAGCTCATCCAGCGCGGGCACCTGCAGGCCGGGCAGCGCCGTCTGGAGGGCAGGTCGCGTACGTTCGCCAGCGTGGCGCGCAGCCCCCAGCTTGCGCGCGTACTGGCGATTCTCGACGTGTTCCCGCTGTTCCTGCGTGCGGCCGACCGTGAAGGGTTGGTGCCGCGGCTGGAGCGGCGTGTCGACAGGCGCCTGGTCAAGCAGTGGCGTACCTTGGCGCAGGCGCTGAAAGATCCGGCCCACGATCGGCATCGCTTGCGCTTGTTGATCAAGCGCGTGCGCTACGGTGACGAGGCTTACCCGCAGCTCGATCACGCCGGCAAGCAGCTGCAAAGGCTGTTGAAGAAAGCCCAGGGCGACCTGGGCGACTGGCATGACCGTTTTCAATGGTTGCTGCAAGTACGCGAGCACAGCGACCTGGCAGGCTGCAAGGTGGCCTGGGAGCACGAACTGCATGCCGCCGAACGCACCTCCGATATCACCCTCGAGGTGTTGCGCAAGGCCGTGGCGCGTCGATAGCCCGGCAAATGACCGATATGCGGGCTGCCGCACCTGCGGGTGCTGGTTAAGATCGGGACTTTTGCGCAGGAGCCAGGGCACATGAACTTCACCGAATTGTTGGCGGCAGCACGCCTGCACCCTGAAGCGGTCAGTGTGCCGCCCAGCTGGGCGCAGGGGCGGGCGGTGTTTGGCGGCCTTATGGCCGCGATGGTGCACGAGGCGATGCGGCAGAAACTGGCTGACGACCGCCTGGTGCGCTCGCTGGCCATCACCTTTGTCGGCCCGGCGGCGCCGGATGTACCGATCAGCCTGGAAGTGGAGGTGCTGCGCGAGGGCAAGGCGGTCTGTACCCTGCTCGGTCGTGCCGTGCAGGGCGGCCAGGTGGTGACGCTGGTGCAGGGCAGTTTCGGCGCTGGCAGGCCTTCGGTGGTCGCGGTCGATGCGCAACCCCCGACGGCGATCAAGCCGTTGCAGCAGGCAGCGCCAGAGTTGCCGTACATCAAAGGGGTGACCCCGGAGTTCATGCGTCACGTGGCGCTGCGTTGGGCTATCGGTGGGCTGCCGTTCAGCGGCAACGATTCACGCCACATGGGCGGCTGGGTGCGTCTGCGTGACGTGCCCGATGCTCCCCTGGAAGTGGCGCATCTGCTGGCCCTGGTCGATGCCTGGCCGCCCAGCCTGATGCCGTTCCTGAAGCAGCCAGCCGCAGGTAGCACCTTGACCTGGACCATCGAATTCGTCCAACCCACGCCACGGCTTTCGACGCAGGACTGGTGCGGCTATTGCGTGGAGACCGAGTATGCGCGGGATGGTTATGGGCATGCCGCAGCCCGCCTGTGGACGGCTGACGGCGAGCTGTTGGCATTGAGTCGGCAGACGGTGACCGTGTTCGCTTGAGGCTGCTGGGGCGCGTGAAGCGTGCGGTCAATGCCGATGCTTGTGCCGCTCGCGCCAGGCGCGCCACCAGGCGCCGCTCAGCACGAACCGCGGGAAGGTGATGAATTGCTCGGTGAGCAGGCGTTGCACGGCGTCCTTGCGGTTGGCGAAGGGTTCCGGTTGTTCGGCCTCCAGTCGATGCCCCTGGCGTTGCAGGCCAAGGCCGGCGATCAGGGCGATGATGCCGACGGCGATCTGCGACAGGTCCAGGGCGAACAGCCCCGACAGCACCAAAAGCGCACCCAGGATGAACAGCGGCACGGCAATCAGGTGCAGCACCAGGTTGGCGGGGTGGCGGTGATTATGGTGGTAGCCGCGCCATTGCCAGGCGGGCAGGTTGGGCAGTCGCTTGCTCATGGGCAGTTCCTCATGGAGATGCCCAAAGTCTAGTGCGGCCCCCGGGAGGGGGCCAATCGAGGCTGGCTATGCCGGCAATAGCTAGAGCTTGAGCTGGCCGATGGCTTTGCTCAATTCCCCAGCCAGGGTCGCCAGCTCGCTGCTGGTGGTGGCTGAGCCCACGGTTTGCTGCACGGTTTGCTCGGTGACGTCACGGATGCTCACCACTGCGCGGTTCATCTCTTCGGCCACTTGGCTCTGTTGCTCGGCAGCCACCGCGATCTGGGTATTGTTCTCGCGCATCTGCGCCACGGCACGGGTGATCTCGGCGAGGGCCTCGCCAGCTTCCTGGGCCTGCTTGACACAGTCGTCGGCCTTGTACGAACTCTCCTGCATGAAGTCCACGGCATCACGGGTGCCGGCCTGCAGGTCAGCGACCATGGTGGTGATTTCGTCGGTGGAGGTTTGCACGCGCTTGGCCAGGTTGCGCACTTCGTCGGCGACCACCGCGAAGCCGCGGCCCAGGTCGCCGGCGCGGGCGGCCTCGATGGCGGCATTGAGGGCGAGCAGGTTGGTCTGTTCGGCGATGCTGTGGATCACCCCGACCACCCCGTTGATCTTCTGGCTGTCATCGGCCAATTGGCGGATCATCTCGGCGGTCTGCTGCACACCGCTGGACAGCCCTGCAATCGAGTCCTGGACCCGGCTGACCACGGCCTGGCCGCTGCCGGCGAGGCCGTCGGCACTCTGCGACAAGTCACGGGTGGCACCGGCATGCTCGGCGATGTGGTGCACGGTGGCGGTCATCTCGTTGATCGCAGTGGCGGCCTGGTCGGTCTCGCTCTGCTGGCCGATCATGCCGTGGCGCACTTCGTCCATGCTCCCGGCCAGGCGCGCAGCACCCGAGTCGAGCTGCGCAGCGGTGCGCGCGACAGTGCTGACCACGCGGTGGTAGGTGGTCTGCATGGCGTTGAACGCGCCGGCCATCTGCCCGACTTCGTCGCCACAGGCCAGCGGTACCCGCGCCGAGAGGTCGCCGGTTTTTTCCACGTGCAGCATCACGTCCTTCAACGTATTGAGCTGGCTGAGCAGGAAGCGGATCAACAACTGCGAAGCGCAGAGCATGGCCAGCATCAGCACCAGCACGCACACCGCATAGTTGCCGAAACGGTCGAAGAACACCTGGCGCAGGCTAGGCGCCTGGGCCAGCACGGCCAGGTGCCGATCGCCCTGGCGGAACACCTGGGCCCCCAGCACAGGGTTGTCACCTGCGATCCAGGCGCCGGGCAGCTCGACCCAGCCCTGGGCATCACGCAAGGCTTCGAGGGGTTCGCCGGCAAATTCGGGAGTCTGTCCGCTGCCCCAGGCAATCAGCCCGGGTTGGGCCGGCAGGGTTGTTCCGGGGGGCCAGGCGGCCAGCAGTTCGGCCTGGCGCTGGGCCATGGCCTGCGCGCCCGAAGCGCGCGCCTGCTGCTCCAGGGACACGGCGTACAGCACCAGCAGCAGGGTGGTGACGAAGGCCACTGCGTTGACGGCCCAGAACTTGTACTTCAGGGAAATATTGCTAAGCCAGGCACCCATGGTAGGTCTTCTCTGAGTTGGCGGAAACATTGTTGGCAAGGTGCCATCATTGTGCCCGCCAGGGCCAGGACCCTCCTTGATATGCGTCAAGAAACCACAGGCAGCCCGAAGAACGCCTGCGCGCAGGCGGTGGTGTGGGCTGCGGTGGATTCGACGCTTTCGCCGCGATGCACAGCCACCTCGCGCAGGACTTCGGGCAGGTACGCCGGCTCGTTGCGGCCATTTTTCGGTTTTGGCCGCAGGCTGCGCGGGAGCAGGTAGGGCGCGTCGCTCTCCAGCATCAGGCGGCCTGTCGGGATGTTGCCGACCAGCGGATGCAGATGAGTACCGCGGCGCTCGTCGCAGATCCAGCCCGTGATGCCGATGTGCAGGTCGAGGTCGAGGTAGGCGAACAGCGCCTCGCGCTCGCCGGTAAAGCAATGCACCACGGCGGCGCTCAGTTGGTCGCGGTAGCCCTTGAGGATTGCCAGCAGGCGCTCGCTGGCGTCACGTTCGTGGAGGAACACCGGCAGGCGCAGCTCGACGGCCAGGGCCAGTTGGGCTTCCAGGGCTTTTTCCTGCTGCGGGCGAGGGGAGAAGTCGCGGTTGAAGTCCAGCCCGCATTCGCCGACGGCGCGCACCCGGGGTTGCTCGAGCAAGTGGCGCAACTGGCGCTCACTGTCGCTGGTCCAGCTCTTGGCATCATGGGGGTGTACACCGGCGGTGCTGAACAGGCGCTGGCCTTGCTCATCCAGGCGCTGGCACAGTTCAAGGGCTTCTTCACTGACGCCCAGGCTGGTGCCGGTCAGCACCATCTGCGCCACGCCGGCCTGCACGGCGCGCTCGACCACAGCTGCCTGCTGGTCATGGAAACTGCTGTTGGTCAGGTTGACGCCGATATCGATCAATTGCATGGTGCTACCTCGTGCCGCGGGGCGGCCAGCATAGCAAAAACCGGTAAATCGCGAAAAAACCAAGAACTTCAAACGTTTGCCATGGTCTTTTGCCGTCAGTCATCACGGATCGATCATTGCACATGGTGCCCGCCAACCGCTCTCGGACCTCTTCCTCCATGCTGCGAACCCTGCTGACGACCTTGATGATGTTCGGGCTGCTGGCCGCCGGGCCGGCCACTGCGCGCGAGCCGGGGCCCCAGCAGCATGTACCCGCCAGCCAGGCCCGCGACCTGGCGCAGATCCGCTCCAGCCAGGTGCTGCGGGTGCTGGTCAACCAGAGCCGCAACAGCTCCGGCGAGGTCAAGGGCGAACCGGTGGGCGTCGAGTACTACCGGCTGCGCGCCCTTGAGCACGCGCTCAATGCCCGGGTCGCCGACAATCAGGAAATCACCTTGAAAATCATCCCGCGGGCCAAGGAGCAATTGCTCGGTGCCTTGCAGCGGGGTGAAGGCGACCTGGCCGCGCCAGGTGAGCTGCTCGATCCTGCCGGGGTGCGTGGCGTCGAGGCCAGTGCCCCGGTGCTTGACCAGGTGCCGCTGCTGCTGGTCGGGCGCAAGGGCGAGCGCAGCTACAGCCGGGCCGAGCAGTTGTCCGGGCGTACCATCGCGCTGACCAGTGCCAGCGCTGCCGGGGCCGCGATCGAGGCGATCAACCAGCGCCTGGCGCTGCGCAAGCAAGCCCCGATCAAGGTGGAGTGGGTTGACCCGACCCTGGCGGTGGAGGATGTGCTGGAGATGGTCCAGGCCGGTATTTATCCGCTGACCGTGGTGGAGCGGCCCATCGCCCAACGCTGGGCGCGGGTGATGCCGCGCCTGCGCCTGGACAGCAAGCTGCAGCTGGCCAAGCCGCAAGCGCTGCGCTGGTATGTGCGACCTGATGCGCCGATGCTGCGGGCGGCAGTGGACCGCTTCCTCGCCACTTACCGCGCCCCGGACAACCAGGATGCCGCCTTCGAACGCATCTACCGGCGCCAGTACCGGGTCCACAATCCGCTGGCGCGCCAGGACCGGCAACGCCTGGAATCATTGCGCCCGGTCCTGCAGAAGCATGCCGGTGACCAGCAGTTCGACTGGCTGAACCTGGCGGCCCTGGCATTCAAGGAGTCCACCCTCGACCCCAAGGCGCGTGGCACGGGCGGGGCCCATGGGTTGATGCAGATCACCCCGTCGGCGGCGCAGCGGGTGGGGGTGAGCAACACCGCCACGGTGGATGGCAATGTCCAGGCCAGCGCCCGCTATCTGGCGTTGATCCGCCGCAAGTTCTTCGCCAGCCCGCAACTCAACGAGCGCGAGCGCATGGCGTTCATCCTGGCGGCCTACAACCTCGGCCCGGAGCGGGTTCAGGCCATGCGCGCCGAAGCGCGGCGGCGCGGGCTCAACGGCAATCAGTGGTTCTTCCAGACCGAACGCATCGCCATGGAGCAAGTGGGGATGGGGCCGGTGAACTTCGTCAACAGTGTCAACAAGTACTACCTGGCGTTCAACCGTGAACGCGCTTCCCTGGAGCGGTTGGCCAGGCGCTGATAAATCTAATTAATCGATGATTATTACGCGATTATTGCGATTTTCTTATTCAATCAATCGATTAAGATGGCGCTCATCCAACACCTACCCGCTTAAACAAGGAAGCAACAACATGAACAACACCCTCAAAGCCCTGTTCGTTACCCGTGCCGGTTTTGGCCTGAGCGTCGTGCGCATCCTGGTCGGCGCCATCTTCATGGCCCATGGCGCACAGAAACTGTTCGGCCTGTTTGGTGGCTACGGCCTCGAAGGCACCGGCCAGTGGATGGAGAGCATCGGCCTGGCGCCTGGCTACCTGATGGCCTTGCTGTCGGGCAGCGCCGAGTTCTTCGGCGGCCTGGCCCTGGTGGTCGGCCTGCTGGCCCGCCCGGCGGCACTGGCGCTGAGTGTGACCCTGGTGGTGGCGATCTTCTCGGTGCACATCAACAACGGCCTGTTCATGTCCAACAACGGCTATGAGTTCGCCCTGGCGCTGCTGGCAGGCAGTGTGGCGGTGCTGATCGAAGGTGCCGGTCGCTTCTCGCTGGACCGTCTGATCGCACGCTGACTCAAGCTGCAAGCTCCCAGCCGCAGGTTGCAAGTTGATCGCATTCATCAACTTGCACCTTGCGGCTTGAAACTTGGAGCTCATCCCTCTAGCATACCGACTGCGCCGATTTAAACAGCTACTTGCGGGGCGCAGGGCAACCCTCCCGGGTCATCCGAAATACCGCTAAAGCGCTGGTTCGGTGACGCCTCCCACCGCTGCCCAGCGGGATCAGCGAGGCGGAGAAAAACTCCATGAGTTGTCCACGTACCAGTGTCTGTTTGACCCCCCTGGCCAAAGACCAGGCCTCCCGCACCCCGCGCATTCTGCTCGGTGGCCAGCATCAGCCTACGCTCCTGCGCAACCTTGACGGTTTTTCCCGTCGCAAGGGCCAGGCCCGGGCTTTTCTCATCCAGTTCTTCGAAACCTGCACCCAGCTTGGCGAGTACGCCAACGACCGTTTCGACCTTGCCGTGATCCAGGCGCCGGCCGCCGAGGATGCCGCCGAGGTTATCGGTCAGCTCACGCGCATCGCCCGCCAGGGGCTGATCACGCGCGCCTGATCGGCGTGCAAAACCCGCAGGTTTTTCGCTAAGCTCGGTCACTCGGTGGGCGCCTGGCGCCCGCTGCAGATGCACTGAGGAGACAGCCGCTTGAGTACCAACATCATCACCACCGAAGGTCATGCCGCCCTGAAGCAGGAGCTTGATCATCTGTGGCGGGTCTATCGCCCGGAGATTACCCAGAAGGTCGCCTGGGCGGCGTCGCTGGGCGACCGCAGCGAGAACGCCGACTACCAGTACAACAAGAAGCTGCTGCGCGAGATCGATCGGCGTGTGCGCTATCTGCGCAAGCGCCTGGAAGACGTCAAGGTCGTGGCCTATTCACCCGAGCAGGAAGGCAAGGTGTTCTTCGGTGCCTGGGTGGAGATCGAGAACGACGACAGCGAGCAGTTGACGTTCCGTGTCGTCGGCTATGACGAGATCCATGGGCGTAATGACTACATCTCCATCGACTCGCCCATGGCCCGCGCCCTGCTCAAGAAGCAGGAGGGCGACGAGGTGCTGGTGCAGACGCCTACCGGCGAGGCGACCTGGTACATCAACCGCATCAGCTACAGGCCGTAGCCGGCTCATCAGAAGCCGGGGCTGCGTGGCAGGCCCCAGGCCCCTCAGAGCATTCAGCCTTCCCGCAGTACCGCCAGCGGGCTGGCGTTAAGCGCACGCCGCGTGCCGATCACCCCGGCGCCCCCCACCAGCACCGCGCCTGCCAGTGGCAACCCCAGCAGCCACAGGTGCGGCGCCCAGTGCAGGTCGAAGGCATAGCGGTACAGCGCCCAGGTGATCAGCTCGCAACCCACTGCGGCGAGCAGGCCGCTGACGGCACCCAGCAATCCAAATTCGATACGCCGGGCCTTGACCAGCAGCGGTCTTGCCGCCCCCAGGGCGCGTAGCAGGGCGCCCTGGCGGATGCGTTCGTCTAGGGTTGCCTGCAGGCCTGCGAACAGCACCGCCAGCCCCGCTGCCAGCACAAACAACAGCACATATTCCACCGCCAGCGTCACCTGGGCGAGGATGCTGCGCAGCTGGCCGAGCAGGGCGTCGACCTGGAGGATGGTCGCTGCCGGGAATGCCCGTGACAGCGCGACGATTTCCTGATCATGGCCTGGTGCAAGGTAGAAGCTGGTCAGGTAAGTGGCGGGCAAGCCCTGCAGTGTTCCGGGCTGGAAGATCATGTAGAAGTTGGGCTGAAAACTGTCCCAGTGCACCGTGCGCAGGCTACTGACCCTGGCCTGGCGCTGCTGGCCACCGATGTCGAAGGTCAGCAGGTCGCCCAGTTGCAGGTTGAGGCTCTGGGCCAGCTCCGCCTCGACCGAAACGCCAGGTATGGCAGCGTCCTGCGGTGCCTGTTGCCACCAGTTGCCGGCGCTCAGCGCGTTGCCCTGCGGCAGCTCGGCAGCCCAGGTCAGGCTGAGGTCGCGCTGGATCGCCCGCTCGCCGGTGGACTCCTTGCTCACCAACTGGCGTACCGGCTGCTCGTTGATGTGGGTGAGGCGGCCGGGGATTACCGGATACAGCGGCGCGGAGGTCGCGTTGATCTGCGCCAGGCGCTCAGTGAACGGCTGGCGTTCATCAGGCAGGATGTTCAGGGCGAAATGGTTGGGGGCATCCTTGGGCAGTTGCGCCTGCCAGTTGTCGAGCAGCTCCGCGCGCAGCAGCGCCACCAGGCCCATGGCCAGCAGGATCAGGCCGAAGGCCAGGGCCTGGCCGGCAGCTGCCAGTGGATGACGTAACAGCTGGCCCAGCCCCAGACGCCAGGCCAACGGTGCGCCGGCCAGGAGCTGGCGCAGGCTGCGCAAGCCGAGCAACAGCAGGCCGCCGAGCAGCAGCGCGGCGATCAAACCGCCCCCCAGCAGGGCGAAGGTGAGCAGCAGATCGAGGCTCAGGCGCCACATGATCAGGCCCAGGGCGAGCAGGGCTGCGCCATACACCAGCCAACTGCTGGTGGGCGTGGGCAGCAGGTCGCGGCGCAGCACCCGCAAGGGCGGCACGCGGCCGAGGGCGGCCAGTGGCGGCAGGGCGAAGCCGGCCAGCGCCACCAACCCGGTGCCGATCCCGGCAAGCGCGGGCGCGAGGCCGCCGGGAGGCAGTTGGCTGGGCAACAGGCCTTCGAGCAGGCGGAACAGGCCCAGCTGGGCGAGCCAGCCGAGCAGGGCGCCGCCGAGGGCTGCGACCGTGCCGAGCATGGCCAGCTGCAGGCAGTACAGCCCCAGTGCCTGGTGCCGCGACAGGCCGAGGCAGCGCAGCAATGCGCTGGCGTCCAGGCGCCGGGCGGCGTAACGGCTGGCCGACAGGGCCACGGCGACACCGGCCAGCAGCACAGCCACCAGGCTGGCCATGTTCAGGTAGCGCTCGGCCTTGCCCAGCGCCCCGCCGATCTGACGGTTGCCATCACGGGTGTCGAGCAGGCGCTGATTGGCTGCCAGGCTGGCTTCGGCGGTTTTGCGGTACTGGGCCAGGGCTTCGATGTCGCCTCGCCACAGCTCCCGGTAGCTGACCCGGCTGCCAGGCTGGATCACCCCGGTGGCTTCGAGGTCGGCAAGGTTCATCAGCACCCGCGGGGTGAGGCTGTAGAAGTTGTTGGCGCGGTCTGGCTCGTAGGTCAGTACGCGGCTCATGCGCAGGGTCTTCATGCCCACATCGATGCTGTCGCCCACCGAAAGCCCGAGCGCCGCCAGCAGGCGTGGCTCGACCCAGGCCTCGCCGGGTGCCGGGCCACCACCGGGCGTTTCTGCGGCATAGGGCGCGGCGGCGCTGCGCAACTGGCCGCGCAGGGGGTAGGCGGCGTCGGCGGCCTTGATGCTCGACAGCTGAATGCCATTGTCGCCGCCGACCACGCTGGTGAACTCCACCACCTGGGCGTGGCGCAGGCCCAGCACGGTGCCATCGGCTATCTGCTGCGCCGTGGCCGGCGCGCTGCCTTGCAGCACCAGGTCGGCGCCGAGGAATTCACTGGCGCGCAACTGCATCGCGCCATTGAGGCGGCTGCCGAAGTAGCCGATGGCGGTGCTCGCCGCCACTGCCACCAGCAGGGCGAAGAACAGCACGCGCACTTCGCTGGCGCGGGCATCGCGTAGCAGCTGGCGCAGCGAGAGCGCGCACAGGCGCAGGAAGGGCAGGCGGGTCATCAGGGCTCCAGGGGCGCGACCAGGCGGCCGGCATCCAGGCGGATCAGGCGGTGGCAGCGGCTGGCCAGCCGCTCGTCGTGGGTGACCAGTACCAGCGTGGTGCCGCGCTCCTGGTTCAGTTCGAACAGCAGGTCGCTGATGCGCTCGCCAGTGTGGCTGTCGAGGTTGCCGGTGGGTTCATCGGCAAACAGCACCGCAGGTTGCGCGGCGAACGCGCGGGCGATCGCCACCCGTTGCTGTTCGCCGCCGGAAAGCTGGCGTGGGGTGTGGCTCAGGCGCTTGCCCAGGCCGACTCGCTCGAGCAGGCTGCGGGCGTGCTCGCGGGCATCGCGGCGGCCATCGAGCTCCAGTGGCAGCATCACGTTTTCCAGGGCATTGAGGCTGTCGAGCAACTGGAATGACTGGAAGACAAAGCCGACGTGTTCGGCGCGTACCCGGGCGCGCTGGTCTTCATCGAGCGGGCCGAGGTCGTGGCCGGCCAGGATGACCTTGCCGGCGCTGGGGCGATCAAGCCCGGCGAGCAGGCCGAGCAGGGTGGATTTGCCGGAGCCGGAGGCGCCGACGATGGCCAGGCTGTCGCCTTGGGCAAGGTCGAGGGAGAGTGCGTGGAGGATGGTCAGGTCGCCTTCCGCGCTGGGGACCACTTTGCTAAGGTTCTGCGCAACGAGAATGCTGGGGCCCATGGAGAATCCGATGCGAATGTGGTGGTTGAGTGCCGGTCTGGCCCTGTGTTGCCTGGCCCAGGGCGCGGTGGCGGGAACGGTGCTGGTCGTCGGCGATAGTATCAGCGCCGGTTTTGGCCTGGATACCCGCCAGGGGTGGGTCGCACTCCTGCAGCAACGCCTGCAGCGCGAGGGTTTTGACGATCAGGTGGTCAATGCCTCGATCAGCGGCGACACCAGCGCTGGTGGCCAGGCGCGGCTGCCGGCGCTGCTTGCAGCGCACAAGCCGGCCCTGGTGGTGCTGGAGCTGGGGGGGAATGACGGCCTGCGCGGGCAGCCTCCCCAGCAATTGCAACAAAATCTTGCCTCGATGATCGACGATGCCCGTGAGGCGGGGGCAAAGGTCGTATTGCTGGGCATGCGCCTGCCGCCCAATTATGGCGTGCGCTACACGACGGCCTTTGCCCATGTCTACGAGCAACTGGCCGGCGAGAAAAACGTGGCGCTGGTACCGTTCTTCCTCGAGGGCATCGGTGGGGTACCGGAGATGATGCAGGCCGATGGTATTCATCCCGCACAGGGGGCCCAGCAGCGTTTGCTGGAAAATGCCTGGCCGGCAATAAAACCCTTGCTGTGACGCTTTTATCGGGGGCCGCTTTCGGCTAATGTTGCGCCCCCCGATTCGAGTGCCCCCGATGCCCCGCCCCGCCTGGTCCCTGTACGCCTATCAACTGATCGAGCCTGACGAGCAGCTTGACCTGTTCGCCTGCCAGGAGATCCGCGTGCACCTGGCGGCCCGCCAGCTGGAACTGGGGGTGCCGGCTGACCGTACCCTGTGCGGCGGCCTGCTGCCGGCGCAACCGCGCTGGTCGGTGGTAGAACGCGCCATTTACCGCGACGAGCGCCTGTGCGCGCTGTGCAAGGCCATCCTTGATGCCCAGCGCCACGGCATGCGCCCAGTCTGGCCGCAACTCTGAGCACCTTTCATCATCTGAAACGCTTGCCCGCGGCCTACGCCTCCCGCTCGCCGGTGCACAGGTGTACAATCGACTCCCTTGACTGACCTTTCGAAGGATTTACCGGATGTTGCCGCGCTTTCCCGCCGTCACCCGTAGCCTGTCCCTGGCCGCCCTGCTGGTAGCCGGCCCCGCCGTTGCGCTGGAACTGCCGTTGCCCCCTCCTGGTGAAGACGTCGTCGGCCAGGTTCGGGTGATCAAGGCCAAGTACGAAGACACCTTCGCCGACATCGGTACCGCCAACGACCTGGGCTACCTCGAAATGATCGCCGCCAACCCGGGCGTCGACCCCTGGTTGCCTGGCGCCGGTACCGAGATCATCCTGCCTACGCGCTACGTGCTGCCGCCAGGGCCGCGTGAAGGCATCGTCATCAACCTCGCCGAGTACCGCCTCTACTACTACCCGAAAGGGCAGAACGTGGTGCACACGTTCCCGCTGGGCATTGGCCGCGAGGGTTGGGGCTCGCCGATTGCCAACACCCGCATTACCGCCAAGACTCCTAATCCGACCTGGACGCCACCTGCCTCCATTCGCAAGGAGCACGCTGCCGATGGCGACATCCTGCCCGCAGTTGTGCCGGCCGGCCCGGACAACCCGCTGGGGCCGTTCAAGTTCACCTTGGGCGTGCCGGGCTACCTGATCCACGGTTCGAACAAGAAGTTCGGTATTGGCATGCGCACCAGCCACGGTTGCTTCCGCATGCTCAATAACAACGTGTTGACGCTGTCGAAGATGGTCCCGGTAAACACCTCGGTTCGCATCATCAACGAGCCTTACAAGTTCGGCGTCAGTGGTGGCAAAGTCTACCTCGAGGCGCACACGCCGCTGGATGACCAAGGCAACCCGTCGGTGGTCGACAAGCACACCGCAGTCATCAATGCGCTGCTCAAGCGTGAAGACCTGGCCAACAACTTGCGCATGAACTGGGACATGGTGCGTGATGTGGTTGCCGCCGAAGATGGCATGCCGGTTGAAATCGCCGTCCCGGTCAATGGTGGTGCCGCACCGGTGGTCTCGAGCATTCCAGCCGAACTGCAGTAAGCCATTTGCGACTGGTGTAGAGGCCTGCCTTAGTGCAGGCCTTTTCGTTTGTGCGCATTGCCTTTCACTGGGCAATAAAAAAGCCGACCCACAAGTGGGTCGGCTTCTTAACAATCCGTGAGGATTATTACTTGCGGCTGGCTTTGTCCAGCATACGCAGAGCGCGCTCGTTGGCTTCGTCAGCGGTTTGCTGAGCCTTCTGAGCAGCTGCCAGAGCGTCGTCAGCTTTGCGGTAGGCTTCGTCTGCACGAGCTTGGGCGCGAGCTGCTGCGTCTTCGGTAGCGGTCAGGCGAGCTTCGGTTTCTTTGGAGACGCTGCTGCAACCGGTAGCCAGAACTGCGGCCAGGGCCAGAGCAGAGAATTTCAGAACGTTGTTCATCGTGTTCCCCTTCAAGGACTTTCTATTTAAATAGCCATCTCTCGGAAAAGAGAAACTGGCCGGCGTACATAGTACCCATTACTTGTAGTAAGTAAACTGACTGAGCGCAAGAACTGCAAAAAAAATGTGGCGGGCGGGCAGCAGTGACGGGTTCTGCAGGCCATCTGTGAAAATTGTGTGAGACGCACGCAAGCGATTGTAGGGCGGGAACTTTTTTGTTGAACTAAGGGTGACTTCAACTGTCGGTGAGCGTCTTAGCCCAAAGAGCATTCGGCGCGTATCATGCTACCAGGCCAGTGTGGCAAAACCGCGCTGTTGGATTTTCAGTCCGGCCGCTTGAGCAACCCCGCTTGTGCCGCCTACTATTTGTAGGTGCCCAGGGTCAGAACGATCAAGGTCGTGCAACTGTCCAACGGGCCAGAGGTGGCGCAGAGGTTCCCCGCCGGATACAAACACATCGGTAAGGTATGGGTCTGCCGACAAGACCTGCGAGGAGTAGTGATGAGCGAGACGCTGACCATCCACCATGACCAGGCGGGTCATCAATTCGAGACCAATGTGGACGGTCATCGGGCGTACCTCACGTACATGGACCTGGGCAAGCAGACGCTGGACATCTACCGTACCTTCGTGCCCAACGCCCTGCGCGGGCGCGGCATCGCCGCCGCCTTGACCGAAAAGGCACTGGAGTACGCCGAGCAGATGGGTTACACCGTCATCCCGTCCTGTTCGTACGTAGAGCGCTACATGGAGCGTCAGCAGCGTCACTCGAGCAAGGCCTGAACACTTTACCGTACACATGAAAACGCCGGGCATTGCCCGGCGTTTTCATGTGCGCAAGGTGTTAGCCGCGCTGGCGCTGCGGCAGCACATCCTTGAGCTTGGCGTGCATGCTGCGCAGGGTTTTTTCGGTGGCCGCCCAGTCAATGCAGGCGTCGGTCACGGAAACACCATACTGCAGCTCGTCCAGGTTCTTCGGAATAGCCTGGCAGCCCCAGTTCAGGTGGCTCTCGACCATCAGGCCGATGATCGACTGGTTGCCTTCGAGGATCTGGTTGGCCACGTTTTCCATGACCAGCGGCTGCAGGGCCGGGTCCTTGTTGGAGTTGGCGTGGCTGCAGTCGACCATGATGTTGGCCTTGATCTTCGCCTTGGCCAGGTCCTGCTCGCACAGGGCGACGCTGACCGAATCGTAGTTGGGCTTGCCGTTGCCTCCGCGCAGTACCACGTGGCCATAGGCGTTGCCTTTGGTGGTGACGATCGACACGCCACCCTCCTGGTTGATCCCCAGGAAGCGGTGCGGCTTGGACACCGACTGCAAGGCGTTGATCGCCACGGTCAGGCCGCCGTCGGTGCCGTTCTTGAAGCCGACTGCCGAAGACAGGCCAGAAGCCATTTCGCGGTGAGTCTGCGATTCGGTGGTGCGTGCGCCGATAGCCGACCAGCTGATCAGGTCCTGCAGGTACTGCGGGGAGATCGGGTCCAGTGCTTCGGTGGCGGTGGGCAGGCCCATTTCGGCGAGATCGAGCAGCAGCTTGCGGCCAATGTGCAGGCCGTCCTGGATCTTGAACGAGTCGTCCAGGTAGGGGTCGTTGATCAGGCCTTTCCAGCCTACGGTGGTGCGCGGCTTCTCGAAGTACACGCGCATCACCAGGTACAGGGTGTCCGAGACTTCCTCGGCCAGTACCTTCAGGCGTTCGGCGTATTCGTGGGCAGCCTTGATGTCATGGATGGAGCATGGGCCGACCACTACGAACAGGCGGTGGTCCTTGCCGTCGAGGATATTGCGCACCACTTCGCGGCCGGCAGTCACGGTCTGCAGGGCTTTGGCGCTGAGAGGGATTTCCTTCTTGAGCTGATCAGGGGTGATCAAGGTCTCGTTGGAGGCAACGTTCAAGTCATCGATCGGTAAATCAGCCATCGTGTTACTCGTCAGGTCACGGGTGCCGGCCGCCAGCAATCCCCGTGCGGCCCAGCAGCAGATTGTTCGCAGCGGGGAGGCCGAACCTTAACGCGTTAGCGGGGGCGGGACAATGGGCTGGGGCCCGTCGATACTGGGTTTTTGCGGGTGGAACGGTGATTCAGGGGGATGTGGCGCCCAGGCTGGCCTCGGAAAAGGCCTCGGCATGCAGGCTGATCCACTGCGCGGCCAACTGTTGCGCCGCGCTGCTGTCAAGGTCGGCCTGGGCGTGCTCCAGGCAATAGTGCTGGATCTGGCAGGCCTGCTCGCCCATGCGTGCACCGAACAGCGCCTGGCTGTCGGTGAAGGCCACGCCCACTCGATAGCCCTGATCAAGCCGTTGGCACCAGGCGACATAGCCGGGGTAATGTGCATCCAGTCCCAGTGAGGGGATCAGCACTTCGACGGCAGTGCCGCGACGGTAAGCGCGTGGTTGGTTGCAGGCGATGCCGCCGAGGCCCTGGGTATAAAGGTGGCGACGAAACAGGCTGGATGTGGGGCGAAGGGTGAGTTCGACCGGGATGTCATCCGGATGAGGCAGGTATCCGCACATGCTCGACTCCGTGTCGATTATTTGACCTTCTTTGCCCCAGTATAGTGAGGGATCGAAAACCAGCTGATTTACGTGCTAAAAACCGACGAACACACACGAAGGAGAAAGGCATGCAGGTTCGCAATACTCGCATCGGCATCATTGGCAGCGGGGCCATTGGTGGCTTTTATGGCCTGATGCTGGCCCGTGCCGGCTTCGATGTGCATTTCTTGCTGCGCAGCGAGTACGCCACGGTGCGTGAGCACGGGCTGACACTCGATAGCGCGCTGCACGGCCAGTTGCATCAACAGGTCCAGGCCTACGCCAGTGCTGCCGACATGCCGCCGTGCGATTGGCTGCTGGTGGGCGCCAAAGCCACCAGCAATGCTGAGCTGGCGCCGTCGATCGTGCAGGCGGCGGCGCCCGGCGCCAAGGTGGTATTGCTGCAGAACGGCCTGGGGGTGGAAGAGCAACTGCGCCCGGCACTGCGCGCGGATATGCACTTGCTCGGTGGCCTGTGCTTCATCTGCGTGAATCGTGAACGCCCTGGGGTAGTCCGCCATCAGGCGCTGGGTGCGGTCAACCTCGGCTACCACAGCGGGCCGGCGGAGGATGCCGGGCTGGCGGTGGTGGAAGAGGGCGCCGAGCTATTCCGCGCAGCCGGCATCGACTCACAGGCCATGCTCGACCTCAACCAGGCACGTTGGCAGAAACTGGTGTGGAACGTGCCGTACAACGGTCTTTCGGTGCTGCTCAAGGCCAGCACCACGCCGCTGATGAGCGACCCTGACAGTCGGGTGTTGATCCAGGCCTTGATGGCCGAAGTGGTCGAAGGTGCCCGTGCGTGCGGGCAGGTGTTGCCGGACGGCTACGCCGAGCATCTGTTCCGGGTCACCGAGCAGATGCCGGACTACTGGCCGAGCATGTATCACGACCACGCCGCACAGCGGCCGCTGGAGTTGCAGGCTATCTATGCCGAGCCGCTGGCAAGGGCGCATGCGGCCGGTTGCCGATTGCCGCGGATCGAGGCATTGCATCAGGCACTGGCCTTCATCGACCGACGTAACCGGCAACCTTGAGCACCCCTGCAGCCCGCGCCGGACGGCAAAGCGGCGCCCGGTGGCGCTGCTAAGCTCAACCTTGCTCTGCCGTAGCGGCAGTCGAGGAGGCCGAATGATCCGCACCATGCTGTACGCCACCGACCTCGGTGTGTACGCACCTTTCGTCATGCAGCACGCCCTGGCCCTGGCGCGCACCTTCAACGCAGAGCTTTACGTGATCCACGCGGTCGAGCCCATGGGCCAGTTTGCCGAATCCCTGCTACAGAGCTACCTCGATGAGCAAACCCTGGACGCGCTGCACAGCGAAGGGGTCAACACGGTGATGGCCACTATCGAACAGCGGGTACTGGAGAATTTTCGTGACGAATTGGGCGAGGAAGCCGATCTGGCCCTGATAAAGGCGGTGCGGGTACGCCAGGGCGACCCGGCGCAGGTCATCCTCGAGCAGGCGCATCGCCTGAGTGTCGACCTGCTGATTTTCGGCAGTCACAGCGCCGGGGCGGGCGCTGGGGTGCCCATTGGTCGTACGGCAGTACGCCTGCTGCAGTTGTCGTCGGTGCCCGTGTACATGGTGCCGCTGGCACAGCACCTTGGGCGTAGGAAAATGGGAGGTAGAGAGTAGGTAGTTTCGGGCGAAGGTAACAAAATAGTTCTAGATTTATTTCCCAAGCCACTAATATAGTTATAACTCGTCGCTGCCAGTGCGCCGGTGGCCTACCGTCTTTGAGGGATATCTATGAAGCTTCAACAACTGCGCTATATCTGGGAAGTGGCGCACCATGACCTCAACGTTTCCGCGACGGCGCAAAGCCTGTACACCTCCCAGCCCGGTATCAGCAAGCAGATCCGCCTGCTCGAGGACGAGCTGGGTGTCGAAGTCTTCGCCCGCAGCGGCAAGCACCTGACCCGCGTCACGCCAGCCGGTGAGCGCATCATCAATACCGCCGGCGAAATCCTGCGCAAGGTCGAGAGCATCAAGCAGATTGCCCAGGAGTTCTCCAACGAGAAGAAGGGCACCCTGTCGATCGCCACTACCCACACGCAAGCGCGTTACGCGCTGCCGCCGGTGATCAGCAATTTCATCAAGCAGTACCCTGAAGTTGCCCTGCACATGCACCAGGGCTCGCCGATGCAGATCGCCGAGATGGCCGCCGACGGTACCGTCGATTTCGCCATCGCCACCGAGGCGCTTGAGCTGTTCGGCGACCTGATCATGATGCCGTGCTACAAGTGGAACCGCTGTGTGGTGGTGCCTCAGGGGCATCCGCTGACCAAGTTGCCGAAGCTCACCCTGGAAGCGGTGGCCGAGTATCCGATCGTTACCTATGTATTCGGCTTCACCGGCCGCTCCAAGCTCGACGAAGCCTTCAATCACCGCGGCCTCACGCCCAAAGTGGTGTTCACCGCCGCCGACGCCGACGTGATCAAGACCTATGTGCGCCTGGGTCTGGGCGTAGGTATCGTGGCCAAGATGGCGGTCGACCCCAAGCTCGACAGCGACCTGGTGTGCCTGGATGCCAGCGAACTGTTCGAAGCCAGCATTACCAAGATCGGCTTCCGCCGCGGCACTTTCCTGCGCGGCTTCATGTGCGACTTCATCGAGAAGTTCGCCCCGCACCTGACCCGCGAAGTCATGGCCAAGGCCATCCAGTGCCACAACAAGCAGGAACTCGAAGAGCTGTTCGAGGGCGTTGAGCTGCCGGTCCACTGATTCAAAACTGTCTGGGGCCGTTTCACGGCCCTTTCGCCGGCAAGCCGGCTCCCACAGGATGGCGCATGGCTTGAAGCTGGCGCGTTCGGGGTGGGAGCTGGCTTGCCAGCGAAAGGGCCGCGAAGCGGCCCCAGTCGTTTATGCCTTGCTGATCAGGTTGCCTGCGTGCAGCCCGCATTCTTTCTGCGTCGACTCCTCCCACCACCAGCGCCCTTCGCGCTCGTGCTGGTTGGGCAGTACCGGTCGGGTGCACGGCTCGCAACCGATGCTGATGAAGCCGCGCTCATGCAGGCTGTTGTACGGCAGCTCGAGCATGCGGATATAGCCCCAGACTTCCTCGCTGCTCATCTGCGCCAGCGGGTTGAACTTGTACAGCGTGCGTTCCGGGGTAGAGAAGGCGCCGTCGATCTCCAGGGCTGCCACCTGGCTGCGGGTGCCCGGGCTCTGGTCGCGGCGCTGGCCGGTGGCCCAGGCACTGACCGTGGCCAGCTTGCGGCGCAGCGGCTCGATCTTGCGGATGCCGCAGCATTCACCGTGGCCGTCCTTGTAGAAGCTGAACAGGCCCTTTTGCTTGACGAAGGGGTCGAGCTTGTCGCGGTCAGGGCTGAGGATTTCGATCGGCAGGTTGTAGTGCTCGCGCACCTGGTCGATGAAACGGTAGGTTTCCGGGTGCAGGCGCCCGGTGTCGAGGCTGAACACCTTGACCTGCTTGTTCAGTTTCCAGGCCATGTCCACCAGCACCACGTCTTCGGCGCCGCTGAACGAGATCCACAGATCGTCGCCGAAGTGTTCGAAGGCGAGCTTGAGGATCTCCTGCGGGGACTTGCTGGCATAGGTCGCGGCCAGGGCGGCGACGTCGAAGGGTTGGCTCATCAGGCGGTTTCCATCGGGTGAGTGGCGCTGTGCGCTCGTAGTGAACTGATGGTAACAAAAAATGGCGGGGTAGACCTGTCGCGCCGCAATCGCGGGGGGGGGGGGGGGGGAAAAAACTGTCCCCCCTGGAAGGGGGCTCCCCCCCCCAGCTTCCC
>NZ_JBMOWQ010000018.1:0-12076 GCF_049310485.1 Pseudomonas sp. GZD-209 | reverse complement strand
AGTATAGGGTTTGGGGGGCACTCCCGCCCCGGTGTTGGTGCATTTGGGGATCGGGCTTGCCCCGCGATGCTTTACAGGCCCTGCAAGGTCTCCATCAGCACCCGCACCTTGGCGATCGACTCTTCGTACTCGGCCTGCCAGTCGGAGTCGGCCACCACCGCGCCGCCGCCCCAACAACTGACCTGGCCGTCCTTGACCAGCAGGCTGCGAATGGCGATGGAGCTGTCCATCTCGCCGCGCACGTCGATGTACAGCAGCGAGCCGCAATACAGCGCCCGGCGGGCGGGCTCCAGCTCATCGATGATCTGCATCGCCCGAATCTTCGGCGCGCCGGTGATCGAGCCGCCCGGGAAGCTGCCGCCGATCAGGTCGAGTGCGTCGTTGCCGGGTGCCAGGCGCCCGGTGACGCTGCTGACCAGGTGATGGACATTGGGGTAGCTCTCCAGGCTGAACAGCTCCGGCACCTTCACCGAGCCGATCTGGCAGGTGCGGCCGATGTCGTTGCGCAGCAGGTCGACGATCATCAGGTTCTCTGAGCGATCCTTGGGGCTGGCCAGCAGTTCGGCAGCGTTGCGCGCATCTGCCACAGGGTCGGCGCTGCGCGGCCGGGTGCCCTTGATCGGGCGGGTTTCGACATCGCCCTGGCTGACGCGCACGAAGCGCTCCGGGGAAAAGCTCAGCAGCGCCGTGCCGGCGTCCAGCTGCTGATAGCCGGAAAACGGCGTCGGGCAGGCGGCGCGCAGGGCCTGGTAGGCGTGCCACGGGTCGCCTTGGCAGGGGGCGCGGAAGCGTTGGGTAAGGTTGATCTGGTAACAGTCGCCCGCCTGGATGTACTGCTGGACCTTGTCGAAGGCCGAGCGGTATTGCCCAGGTGACAGGTCGCCCGCCATGGGCGCGAGCAGCTTGAATTCGCTGCTGCCGGCCTGGGCGGGTGCTTCGAACAGCTGGACCAGGCGCTGCCGTTCAGCGGCTTGCAGGCTCGGGTGAAACACCAGTTGGCTGGTGCGCGCATGATGGTCGCTGACCAGTGCCCAGGCATACAGGCCGAGCTGCGCGTCCGGCAGCCCCAGGTCGTCGATCGCCAGCGTGGGCAGTTGCTCCAGGCGGCGGCCGAAATCGTAGCTCAGGTAGCCGATCAGGCCGCCGGCGAAGGGCAGTTCCACGCCATCGGGCAACTGCGCCGCCCCCAGTTCCGCCAAGGCCCTGCGCAGGCGCTGCAGGTACATCTGGCCCGACTCTGCCGTTTGCGCTTGCAGTTGCTCCAGCGGCCAGGCACTGAGCAGGTCGAAGCGTCCACGTTCGGCGTTGGGGCGGGCACTGTCGAGCAAGATCGCGCCGGGCGCTGCGCGCAGGCGTGCGAAATAGTGCGCGGGGTCGGGCTGGTAGGGCAGGGGATGGAGCGTACAGGTCGGCATCAGAATGGACGGCGATGAAAAAGCGAGGAGGGCGATTGTAGACCTGTGTAGGAAATGCGCCTAGCACTGGTGGCGACATTCACATGTTGTGCAGAGGCGTTGGATGGCATCGTGGGGGGGGGGGGGGGGGGGGTGGGGGGGGGGGGGGGGGGGGGGGGGGGGAGGCGGGGGGAGGGCGTGTTTGTGTCGTATTCCCCCCCCCCTCCTCTTCCCTCCCCCCCCCCCCCCCCCCCCCCCCCCCCCCCCCCCCCCCCACGGTTCAACCAGTGTGCACGTGTCCGAACAGGCCTTGTGCCACTTTTACCCGTTCTTCGGCGGTCTCGGTGCGGCCTTCTTTGGCCAGCGCCTCGATGTGCGCCTCGATGGCATGGGTGCGCTGGGTCAGGCCGCAGTCGTTGGCGATCTGGATGTTCAGGCCAGGGCGGGCGTTGAGCTCGAGGATCAGCGGGCCCTTGTCCTGGTCCAGCACCATGTCCACGCCGATGTAGCCCAGGCCGCACAGCTCGTAGCAACTGGCGGCAAGCTTCATGAAACCGTCCCAGTTCGGCAACTGCACGCCGTCCACCGCGTTGGTGGTGTCCGGGTGCTTGCTGATGATCTTGTTCAGCCAGGTGCCGCGCAGCGTCATCCCTGTGGTCAGGTCGACGCCCACACCGATGGCGCCCTGGTGCAGGTTGGCCTTGCCGCCGGACTGGCGGGTGGGCAGGCGCAGCATGGCCATCACCGGGTAGCCCATCAGCACGATGATGCGGATGTCCGGCACGCCTTCGTAGCTGATGCTCTTGAAGATCTGGTCCGGGGTGACCCGGTACTCGATCAGCGCGCGGTCGCGGTGCCCGCCCAGCGAGTACAGGCCGGTGAGGATGCTGGAGATCTGATGCTCGATCTCTTCGTGGCTGATGATCTTGCCGGAGACCGTGCGGTAGCGTTCCTCGAAGCGGTCGGCGATCACCAGGATACCGTCGCCGCCGGCACCCTGTGCCGGCTTGATGACGAAGTCGGTGCGCTCGCCGATGATCTCGTGGAGCTTCTCGATCTGCTTCTCGGTCTCGATGATGCCGTACATCTCCGGCACATGGATGCCGGCCGCCAGCGCGCGCTCCTTGGTGATGATCTTGTCGTCGACGATCGGGTACAGGCTGCGCTTGTTGTACTTGAGTACGTAGTCCGCATTACGCCGGTTGATACCCATGATGCCCCGGGCCTCCAGGGCTTTCCACGTCTTGATCAGGCCGAACATCAGGCGTCAGCCTTCTTCAGGAATGCCTTGAAGCGCACGAGCTCGGTCAGGCGGTAGCCGCGGTAGCGACCCATCGCCAGCATGAAGCCCACCAGGACCAGCAGTACCGCCGGGAAGGTGAAGACGAAGTAGGTCAGCTCCGGCACGGTCATCAGCAAGTGCGCCAGGGACGCGGCGAACAGGGTGCCGATGGCTACTTTCATGGCATGGCCGCCGCCGCGCTCTTCCCAGGTGATCGACAGGCGCTCGATGGTCATGGTCAGGATCACCATCGGGAACAGCGCTACCGACAGGCCGCGCTCCAGGCCCAGCTTGTGGCTGAACAGGCTGATGGCGGCGATCAGCACCACGACGAAGGTCAGCACCACCGACAGGCGCGGCAGCATCTGCAGCTTCAGGTGTTCAAGATAGGAGCGTAGCGACAGGCCCAGCGCGGTGATCACCGTGAACAGCATGATGCCGAAGCCCAGCTGTGTCTCGCGGAAGGCCAGGGCGATCAACACCGGGGTGAAGGTACCCAGGGTCTGGATGCCGATCAGGTTGCGCAGCACCAGGATCACCAGCACACCGATCGGGATCATCACCATGATCATGAAGGTCTGCTGGGTCTGCAGCGGCAGGCCGTACAGCGAGTACTCGAGGAAGTCGGCGTCGGTGTTCTCGTCGGTCAGCTTGGCCAGGCGGATGGCGTTCATCTCGCTGTTGTTCATGCTGAAGGTGACGTTGGCCTTCTTGCCGCCATCGACGGTGATCAGGTTGTCGTCGCCGGTCCACCACAGCAGGCGGTCGCTGGGCAGGCCCTGTTCGCCGGTGTCCGGGTTGAAGTACAGCCAGTCGTTGCCGTTGAAGCTGCGCAGCCACAGTTCAGGGGTTTGCGGGGTATCGGCCACCAGGCGGATGGTGTGCACTTTCTCCAGCGGCACATGGGCGATGGACAGCAGCAGGTCGATGATCTGCGCCTTCTTCATCGTCGAGGTGTCGCCGGCCAGCAGCAGCTTGACGTTGTCGTCGTTGAGATTGTTGACACGTTTGATGGTCTCGCCGACGAAGGTCTCGACGTCGGCCGAGTGCTGGCGGATCGGCGCCATCAGCGCTTCGGCGGCCAGCTTCTCGGGGCCTTCGATGGCCAGGCTGTCGCGGAAGGTCGGGCCTTTGATCTTGGTTTTTTCGCTGCTGTAGCGCTTGGTCAGTACCAGGCGGTAGTACAGCGTCTGGTTGCCGCTGGCGCGGCGCGCCGACCAGGTCACCTTGCGGTTGCCATCGACCCGGTTGACGCTCACCCCGTAGTTGTTGGAGATGAAGCTCTCGTTGAGGCTGACATAGTCACGGTTGAGCGGGGGCACGAACATCTGCACCTTGACCGGGTCCTTGGTGCTGGCGACGAACTCGACCTTGGCGTCGATGTTCCACAGGTCGTCGGTCTCGTCCTCGGTCACCGGGATGCCGAGGAAGAAGATCTGGTAGGCCGTGACCGCAACGCCCAACAACACCAGGACGGTGATCAGGACTTTCAGGTGGAGGGTAAGAGAGCGCATCGGAATTACTCTGCTTTGGTAACTTCGGTGGCACAGGCAGGTTTGCCGGCCGCGTATTTAAGGCTTGGGTCGACCAGCGCATCCAGGTGCTTGAGGGCCTCGGAACCGATCAGCAGCGGGAACTGGAAGGCGCTGCGGTCGGTGAGGTTGACCTCGATGGTGCGTCGGGTCTGGCCCATGCAGATATCGAGCTCGATGACCGGGCGGGCCGTGTAGGCCTTGCCGGACTCGGCGTCATAGTCCCCGGCGCGGCGCTTGATCTTGCTGACGCGGGCCAGGGGGCGTTCGATGGGGTGCTTGTGGGCGGCGTCGATCGCCAGGTAGAAGCGCACCCAGCTCTCGCCGTCGCGCTTGAAACGCTTGATGTCGCGGGCGCTGAGCGAGGCGGTCTTGGCGCCGGTGTCGAGCTTGGCCGCCACTTCCAGGTCGAGGTCGCCCAGGCGCGCGTATTCGTTCAGGCCATAGACGGTTTTCTGTGCCGCAGGCGCAAGGGCCGGCAGCAGAGTCAGGCAGAGCAGCAGTAAAGCGGGTATGAGTCTCATAATCCTGGCGCGGTGCTGTGCGTGGTTCAGGGCAAGGCGACTGGCCAAGCGTCCCTATTGGCCTGCCATCAGCATGAAATGATGACAGGCAGCGTATCCATGCTCCCGAAGGAGCGCGGCATTCTATCACGCCGATGTGTTGACGCCAGCGCACCCGCGATCAGACCGCAGGGCGATGCGGTAAGTTCGTTATTAGACAATTGTCGACAATGTTCTTTTTGTCTTTGACTCTTCTAGTCTGTTTAGCTAGTTTTGCCGTCATTGAATGTGAAGGTGTCGACAATCATGCTGGACACAGCCCAAGCCACCCCAATCCTGCAGGACGAGACCGAGACCCTCTCGGAAAACGTCTTCCGGCGCATCCAGGCGGCCATCGTCAAAGGCGAAATCGCGCCGGGCAGCAAGATCTCCGAGCCGGAACTGGCACGCACCTATGGCATCAGCCGTGGCCCGCTGCGCGAGGCGATTCACCGGCTGGAGGGCCAACGCCTGCTGGTGCGGGTGCCGCACGTCGGGGCGCGGGTGGTGTCGCTCGGCCATGCCGAGCTGATCGAACTCTACGAAATCCGCGAGTCGCTCGAAGGCATGGCCTGCCGGCTGGCCGCCGAGCGCATGAGCCAGGCCGCCATCGACGAACTGCGCGAAGTGCTCGACACCCATGAGCGCGACGCCGCGTTCCAGGCCGGGCAGGGCTACTACCAGCAGGAAGGCGACCACGACTTCCACTACCGGATCATCCAGGGCAGCGGCAACCAGACCCTCTACAAGATGCTCTGCGGCGAGCTCTATCAACTGGTGCGCATGTACCGCCTCCAGTTCTCGACCACGCCCAACCGGCCACGCCAGGCCTTTGCCGAGCACCACCGCATTCTCGACGCCATCGAAGCCCGCGACGGCGAGCTCGCAGAACTCCTGATGCGTCGCCACATCGGCGCGTCCAAACGCAATATCGAGCGTCACTACCAAGGCGCCGACAACAATAGCCCACGAGGTGAGTCATGACAGTGAAGAGCACGCCCGGCCAGCGTTTCCGTGACGCGGTTGCCGCCGAACATCCGCTGCAGGTGGTCGGGGCCATCAACGCCAACCACGCCCTGCTGGCCAAGCGCGCCGGCTTCAAGGCCATCTACCTGTCCGGTGGCGGTGTCGCCGCCGGGTCCCTGGGCCTGCCGGACCTGGGCATCAGCAACCTGGACGATGTGCTCACCGACGTGCGCCGCATCACCGACGTGTGCGACCTGCCGCTGCTGGTGGATGTCGACACCGGTTTCGGTGCCTCGGCCTTCAACGTTGCCCGCACCGTCAAGTCGATGAGCAAGTTCGGCGCCGCCGCCATCCATATCGAAGACCAGGTCGGCGCCAAGCGCTGCGGCCACCGGCCGAACAAGGAGATCGTCTCCCAGCAGGAGATGGTCGACCGCATCAAGGCCGCGGTGGATGCGCGCACCGATGACAGCTTCGTGATCATGGCGCGTACCGACGCCCTGGCGGTGGAAGGCCTGAACGCAGCCCTGGACCGTGCCGCCGCCTGCATCGAGGCCGGCGCCGACATGATCTTCCCGGAAGCCATCACTGAACTGTCGATGTACAAGACCTTCGCCGACCGGGTGAAAGCCCCGATCCTGGCCAACATCACCGAATTCGGCGCGACGCCGCTGTACACCACCGAAGAGCTGGCCTCGGTGGACGTGTCGCTGGTGCTGTACCCGCTGTCGGCCTTCCGTGCCATGAACAAGGCTGCCGAGAACGTCTACACCGCCCTGCGCCGCGACGGCACGCAGAAGAACGTGATCGACACCATGCAGACCCGCATGGAGCTCTACGATGCCATCGGCTACCACGCCTTCGAGCAGAGCCTCGATGCGTTGTTCGCCCAGAAAAAAGGATAAGTGAATGCCTGCACCGGCCTCTTTGCGGGTAAACCCGCTCCCACAGGTACAGCACCACCTCTGAAGCCTGTGCCTTTCCTGTGGGAGCGGGTTTACCCGCGAAGAGGCCGGCACAGGCAAACCGATTAGCCAGAAAGACCTCGATAACAAATTCAAGAAAGGAGAAACACCATGGCCGAAGCAAAAGTACTCAGTGGCGCAGGCCTGCGTGGCCAGGTGGCCGGGCAGACCGCCCTGTCGACCGTCGGCCAGGCCGGCGCCGGCCTGACCTACCGCGGCTATGACGTGCGCGACCTGGCCGCCGGCGCCGAGTTCGAGGAAGTCGCCTACCTGCTGCTGTACGGCGAACTGCCGAGCAAAGCCGAGCTGGCCGACTACAAGCGCAAGCTCAAGGGCCTGCGCGACCTGCCACAGGCGCTCAAGGAAGTGCTCGAACGCATCCCGCGCGACGCCCACCCGATGGACGTGATGCGCACCGGCTGCTCGCTGCTCGGTACCCTGGAGCCGGAGCTGACCTTCGACGCCCAGCACGACAAGACCGACCGCCTGCTGGCGCTGTTCCCGGCCGTGATGTGCTACTGGTATCGCTTCACCCATCACGGTGTGCGCATTGATTGCAGCAGCGACGAAGACACCATTGGCGGCCACTTCCTGCACCTGCTGCACGGCAAGAAGCCAAGCGCGCTGCACGTCAAGGTGATGAACGTCTCGCTGATCCTGTACGCCGAGCACGAGTTCAACGCCTCGACCTTCACCGCCCGGGTTTGTGCCTCGACCCTGTCGGACCTGTATTCCTGCATCACTGCCGCCATCGGCTCGCTGCGTGGCCCGCTGCACGGCGGTGCCAACGAAGCGGCAATGGAGCTGATCGAGCGCTTCCAGAGCCCGCAGGAAGCTACCGCCGAGCTGCTGCGCATGCTCGAGCGCAAGGACAAGATCATGGGCTTCGGCCACGCCATCTACAAAGAGTCCGACCCGCGCAACGAGGTGATCAAGGGCTGGTCGAAGCAGTTGGCTGACGAAGTGGGTGACAAGGTGCTGTACCCGGTCTCCGAAGCGATCGACAAGACCATGTGGGAGCAGAAGCGCCTGTTCCCCAACGCCGACTTCTACCATGCCTCGGCGTACCACTTCATGGGTATCCCGACCAAGCTGTTCACCCCGATCTTCGTCTGCTCGCGCCTGACCGGCTGGGCCGCGCACGTGTTCGAGCAGCGCGCCAATAACCGCATCATCCGCCCGAGCGCCGAATACACCGGCGTCGAGCAGCGCCAGTTCGTGCCGATCGAACAGCGTTGATAAGCAGGTGACGAGCTCTTGTGGGAGCGGGCTTGCCCCGCGATGGCGGCAGCGCTGGCAACGGCGCTTGACCTGCCGATGCTTTCGCGGGGCAAGCCCGCTCCCACGGGATCGCCGTCTGCCCAGGTAAACCGTGACCGAGCCAGATAACGATATGAACAGCGCATTCCGCAAGTCCCTGCCAGGCACCGCCCTGGACTACTACGACGCCCGCGCCGCGGTCGAGGCAATCAAGCCGGGCTCCTACGACGGCCTGCCGTATACCTCCCGCGTACTGGCCGAAAACCTCGTGCGCCGCTGCGATCCGGCCACCCTCGATGCGTCGCTCGAACAGCTGATCGAACGCAAGCGCGACCTCGACTTCCCCTGGTTCCCGGCCCGCGTGGTGTGCCACGACATCCTCGGCCAGACCGCGCTGGTGGACCTGGCCGGCCTGCGCGACGCCATCGCCGACAAGGGCGGCGACCCTGCCGCAGTCAACCCGGTGGTGCCGGTACAGCTGATCGTCGACCACTCGCTGGCGGTGGAGTGCGGCGGTTTCGATCCGCAGGCGTTCGAGAAGAACCGCGCCATCGAAGACCGTCGCAACGAAGACCGCTTCCACTTCATCAACTGGACCAAGAAGGCGTTCAAGAACGTCGACGTGATCCAGCCGGGCAACGGCATCATGCACCAGATCAACCTGGAGAAGATGTCGCCGGTGATCCACAGCGAGCGCGGTGTGGCCTACCCGGACACCTGCGTCGGCACCGACAGCCACACCCCGCACGTCGACGCCCTGGGCGTGATCGCCATCGGCGTCGGTGGCCTGGAGGCCGAGAACGTGATGCTCGGCCGCGCCTCGTGGATGCGCCTGCCGGAAATCGTCGGCGTCGAGCTGACCGGTCGCCTGGCGCCGAACATCACCGCCACCGACCTGGTGCTGGCGCTGACCGAGTTCCTGCGCAAGCAGAAGGTGGTGGGTGCCTACCTCGAGTTCCATGGCGTGGGTGCCAGCGCGCTGACCCTGGGCGACCGTGCCACCATCTCCAACATGGCCCCGGAATACGGCGCCACCGCGGCGATGTTCGCCATCGACCAGCAGACCATCGACTACCTCAAGCTCACCGGCCGCGATGAGCAGCAGGTGCAGCTGGTCGAAACCTACGCCAAGGCCGCCGGCCTGTGGGCCGACAGCCTGGCCAAGGCCGAGTACGAGCGCACCTTGAGCTTCGACCTGTCGAGCGTGGTGCGCAACATGGCCGGCCCGTCCAACCCGCACGCCCGGGTAGCCACCAGCGACCTGGCGGCCAAGGGCATTGCCGGGCAGTGGCAGGAAGTGCCGGGGCAGATGCCGGACGGCGCGGTGATCATCGCCGCCATCACCAGCTGCACCAACACCAGCAACCCGCGCAACGTGATCGCCGCAGGCCTGCTGGCGCGCAACGCCAACAAGCTCGGCCTGGCCCGCAAGCCGTGGGTCAAGTCGTCGCTGGCGCCGGGCTCCAAGACCGTGCAGCTGTACCTCAAGGAGGCCGGGCTCGAACAGGAACTGGAACAGCTGGGCTTCGGTATCGTCGCCTTCGCCTGCACCACCTGCAACGGCATGTCCGGTGCGCTGGACCCGGTGATCCAGCAGGAGATCATCGACCGCGACCTGTACGCCACCGCCGTGCTGTCGGGCAACCGCAACTTCGACGGGCGTATCCACCCTTACGCCAAGCAGGCTTTCCTCGCCTCGCCGCCGCTGGTGGTGGCCTACGCCATCGCCGGCACCATCCGCTTTGATATCGAGAAGGATGTGCTGGGTGTGGTGGACGGCAAGGAGATCCGCCTGAAGGACATCTGGCCGAGCGACGAGGAAATCGACGCCGTGGTACGTGCATCGGTCAAGCCGGAGCAGTTCCGCCAGGTGTACATCCCGATGTTCACCATCGAGGAAGACAAGGGGCCGAAGGTTGCGCCGCTGTACGACTGGCGCCCGATGAGCACCTACATTCGCCGCCCGCCTTACTGGGAAGGCGCCCTGGCCGGTGAGCGCACCCTGCGCGGCATGCGCCCGCTGGCGGTGCTGCCGGACAACATCACCACCGACCACCTGTCGCCGTCCAACGCCATCATGCTCGACAGCGCCGCGGGTGAGTACCTGGCGAAGATGGGCCTGCCGGAAGAGGACTTCAACTCCTACGCCACCCACCGTGGCGACCACCTGACCGCCCAGCGCGCCACCTTCGCCAACCCCAAGCTGTTCAACGAGATGGTGCGCA
Source organism: Pseudomonas sp. GZD-209 (assembly GCF_049310485.1). Classification (NCBI taxonomy): domain Bacteria; kingdom Pseudomonadati; phylum Pseudomonadota; class Gammaproteobacteria; order Pseudomonadales; family Pseudomonadaceae; genus Pseudomonas; species Pseudomonas sp. GZD-209. The sequence goes on along the minus strand of NZ_JBMOWQ010000018.1, from coordinate 1,910 downwards.
AGGACGACGGCAGCGTGAAGCAGGGTTCGCTGGCGCGCATCGAGCCGGAAGGCAAGGTGACCCGCATGTGGGAAGCCATCGAAACCTACATGCAGCGCAAGCAGCCGTTGATCATCGTCGCCGGTGCCGACTACGGCCAGGGTTCGTCCCGTGACTGGGCGGCCAAGGGCGTGCGCCTGGCGGGGGTCGAGGCAATCGTTGCCGAAGGCTTCGAGCGTATCCACCGCACCAACCTGGTGGGCATGGGCGTACTGCCGCTGGAGTTCAAGCCAGGGACCGACCGCAAGACCCTGGGGCTGGATGGGAGTGAGGTTTATGACGTGCTTGGTGAGCGCAAGCCACGCGCCACGTTGACCCTGGTGGTCACGCGGCGCAATGGTGAGCGTGTCGAGGTGCCGGTGACCTGCCGCCTGGACACCGCCGAAGAAGTGTCGATCTACGAGGCGGGCGGGGTGCTGCAGCGCTTTGCCCAGGACTTCCTGGAAGGCACGGCCTAACAGGAGCAGCATGGCCCCTGTGGGAGCGGGTTTACCCGCGAATGCGTCGGCAGGATCAACATCGTTGCTTGATCAAACGCCTTCGCGGGTAAACCCGCTCCCACAGGGTGTCGTGCAAGACAGGAATTGACCATGACACATGTACCGCAAATCAGAATCCCCGCCACCTACATCCGTGGCGGCACCAGCAAAGGCGTGTTCTTCCGCCTGCAAGACCTGCCCGAACAGGCGCAGATCCCAGGCCCCGCCCGCGATGCCCTGCTGCTGCGGGTGATCGGCAGCCCCGACCCCTACGGCAAACAGATCGACGGCATGGGCGGCGCGACGTCCAGCACCAGCAAGAGCGTGATCCTGTCGAAAAGCATCAAGCCTGACCATGATGTCGACTACCTGTTCGGCCAGGTGTCGATCGACAAGGCCTTCGTCGACTGGAGCGGCAACTGCGGCAACCTCTCGGCTGCGGTCGGTTCGTTCGCCATCAGCGGCGGCCTGGTCGACCCCGCGCGGGTGCCACGCAACGGTGTCGCCACCGTGCGCATCTGGCAGGCCAACATCGGCAAGACCATCATCGCCCATGTGCCAATCACCGAGGGTGAGGTGCAGGAAACCGGCGATTTCGAACTCGACGGCGTGACCTTCCCGGCCGCCGAGGTGCAGCTGGAGTTCCTCGACCCGGCCGCCGACGAGGACGGCGACGGCGGGGCGATGTTCCCCACCGGCAATCTGGTCGACGACCTTGAAGTGCCGGGTGTCGGCACCTTCAAGGCAACCCTGATCAACGCCGGCATCCCGACCATCTTCATCAACGCCGCCGACCTCGATTACACCGGTACCGAACTTCAGGACGCGATCAACGGTGACGTCGCTGCACTGGCGCGGTTCGAGACCATTCGCGCCCACGGCGCGGTGCGCATGGGGCTGATCGAACATATCGACCAGGCTGCCGGGCGTCAGCACACACCCAAGGTCGCGTTCGTCGCGCCGCCAACCACCTACACTGCTTCCAGCGGCAAAGTGGTCAATGCGGGCGATGTCGATTTGCTGGTGCGCGCCCTGTCCATGGGCAAGTTGCACCACGCCATGATGGGCACCGCGGCGGTGGCCATTGGCACGGCAGCGGCGATCCCCGGGACCCTGGTCAACCTTGCCGCAGGCGGTGGCGAACGAAGTGCGGTGCGCTTCGGTCATCCGTCCGGGACGTTGCGCGTGGGAGCACAAGCCCGCCAGGTGGACGGGCAATGGACCGTGACCAAAGCAATCATGAGCCGCAGTGCTCGGGTGCTGATGGAGGGCTGGGTGCGCGTGCCTGGCGATAGCTTCTAAACGCACTATCAGCGCTCGGCCTTACTGGCCCATCGCGGGGGGGAGGAACAGGTCGCCTCACAACCCTGCGGTGGGTAGTGGTTATGCTCC
>NZ_JBMOWQ010000017.1:0-13750 GCF_049310485.1 Pseudomonas sp. GZD-209 | reverse complement strand
ACTACCGACTCCCACCCCACCTCCCGCCCCCCTTCTTTCTGCCCTCCCCCCCCCCCCTCGATGGGCTGCAAAGCAGCTCTTTTTCAAGGAGCCACGAATGAGCGCAAACGTAGACCTCAACACCCGCCCCGACTACGACCAGGTTCTGCAGACCCTCGCCGACTACGTGCTCGGTTACCGCGTCGAATCCCCCGAAGCCCTGGATACCGCCCGCCACTGCCTGATGGACACCCTCGGCTGCGGCCTGCTGGCGCTGCGTTTCCCCGAATGCACCAAGCTGCTCGGCCCGCTGGTCGAAGGCACGGTGGTGCCCAATGGCGCCCGCGTGCCCGGCACCGCCTACCGTCTCGACCCGGTCAAAGCCGCCTGGGACATTGGCTGCATTGTTCGCTGGCTGGACTACAACGACACCTGGCTGGCTGCCGAATGGGCCCATCCCTCGGACAACCTGGGCGGAATTCTCGCGGTCACCGACCACCTGTCACAGAAGCGCGTGGCCGGTGGCGAAGCGCCGCTGACCATGCGCGAGGTGCTCGAGGCCATGGTCATGGCCCACGAGATCCAGGGCGTGCTGGCGCTGGAGAACGCCTTCAACCGAGTCGGCCTGGACCATGTAGTGCTGGTCAAGGTCGCCTCCACGGCAGTGTGCGCCAAGCTGATGGGCGCCAACCGCGATCAGCTGCTGTCGGCCTTGTCCCATGCCTTCGTCGACGGCCAGGCCCTGCGCACCTATCGCCATGCGCCGAACGCCGGCTCGCGCAAGTCGTGGGCGGCGGGGGATGCCTCCAGCCGGGGCGTGCGTCTGGCCGATATCGCCCTGCGCGGTGAAATGGGCATCCCCGGTGTGCTCAGTGCTGCGCAGTGGGGCTTTTATGATGTTTCGTTCAGCCACAGCAACAAGGACCTGGCCCTCAAGCAAGAGGCTCAGCGCGAATTGCGCCTGCCGCAGCCCTTCGGCAGTTACGTCATGGAAAACATCCTGTTCAAGGTCAGCTTCCCCGCCGAGTTCCATGCCCAGACCGCCTGCGAGGCGGCGGTGATGCTGCATCGGCAGGTGCGCAACCGCCTGCACGAAGTCGACCGCATCGTCATCGCCACCAACGAGTCGGCAATCCGCATCATTTCCAAGGAAGGCCCGCTGGCCAACGCCGCCGACCGTGACCATTGCCTGCAATACATGACCGCAGTGCCGCTGATCTTCGGCGACCTGGTGGCCGAGCACTATGAAGACAGCTTCCACGCCGCCCACCCGAGCATCGACCGCTTGCGTGAAAAGATGGAGGTGGTCGAGGAGCCGCGTTTCAGTCGCGAGTACCTGGAGGCGGACAAGCGCTCGATCGCCAATGCCGTGCAGGTGTTCTTCAAGGACGGCACCCACACCGAGCAGGTGGTGGTGGAGTACCCGATCGGCCATCGGCGCCGGCGGGAGGAGGGGCTGCCGTTGCTGGAGGCCAAGTTCAGGGCCAACCTGGCGACGCGGTTCGTGCGCCAGCGCTGTGAGGAGATTGTGGCGTTGTGCAAGGACCAGGTGAGGCTGGAGGCCATGCCGGTGCACAGGTTTGTCGATCTGTTCGTGATTTGATGCTGTTTGTACCGGCCTCATCGCGGGGCAAGCCCGCTCCCACGTCAATGCGCTGGCGTTTGCATCGTGGGAGCGGGCTTGCCCCGCGATGAGGGCAGCCGCGCCAACAAAAAAGCCCCGGTATTTCTACCGGGGCTTTCTGTTACAGCCTGAAACTCAACTTACGCCTGAACCACCGGGATCTTGGCGTTGGCGGCCGCTTCGCGGAACTCGGCGATCTGGTCGAAGCTCAGGTAGCGGTAGACGTCGGCAGCCATACTGTCGATGTCCTTGGCGTACTGCATGTACTCTTCGACGGTCGGCAGCTTGCCGATGATCGAAGCGACAGCAGCCAGTTCGGCCGATGCCAGGTACACGTTGGTAGCGTCGCCCAGACGGTTCGGGAAGTTACGGGTCGAAGTGGAGACCACGGTCGAACCGGTCTGCACACGTGCCTGGTTACCCATGCACAGCGAGCAGCCTGGCATTTCCATGCGCGCACCGGCCTTGCCGTAGATGCCGTAGTAGCCTTCTTCGGTCAGCTGGTGGGCGTCCATCTTGGTTGGCGGAGCCAGCCACAGACGGGTCGGGATACCGCCCTTGACCTTGTCCAGCAGCTTGCCGGCAGCGCGGAAGTGGCCGATGTTGGTCATGCACGAACCGATGAACACTTCGTCGATCTTCTCGCCCTGTACCGAAGACAGCAGGCGGGCATCGTCCGGGTCGTTCGGCGCGCAGAGCACAGGCTCTTTGACGTCGGCCAGGTCGATCTCGATGATCTCGGCGTACTCTGCGTCTTTGTCAGCCGACAGCAGCTCAGGCTTGGCCAGCCAGGCTTCCATGGCCTGGGCGCGACGCTCCAGGGTGCGGGCATCGCCGTAGCCTTCGCCGATCATCCAGCGCAGCAGGGTGATGTTGGACTGCAGGTACTCGGCAACGGCCTTCTCTGGCAGCTTGATGGTGCAGCCGGCAGCGGAACGCTCGGCCGAGGCGTCGGACAGTTCGAACGCTTGCTCGACGGTCAGTTCGTCCAGGCCTTCGATTTCCAGGATGCGGCCGGAGAAGGCGTTTTTCTTGCCCTTCTTCTCGACGGTCAGCAGGCCTTTCTGGATGGCGTAGTAAGGGATGGCATGGACCAGGTCACGCAGGGTGATGCCAGGCTGCAGCTTGCCCTTGAAGCGCACCAGGATCGACTCTGGCATGTCCAGCGGCATGACGCCGGTGGCAGCGGCGAAGGCTACCAGGCCGGAACCGGCCGGGAACGAGATGCCGATCGGGAAGCGGGTGTGCGAGTCGCCACCGGTGCCGACGGTGTCAGGCATCAGCATGCGGTTCAGCCAGCTGTGGATGATGCCGTCGCCTGGGCGCAGCGACACGCCGCCACGGGTGCGGATGAAGTCTGGCAGGGTGTGGTGGGTGGTGACGTCGATCGGCTTCGGATACGCAGCGGTGTGGCAGAACGACTGCATGACCAGGTCGGCGGAGAAGCCCAGGCACGCCAGGTCTTTCAGCTCGTCGCGGGTCATCGGGCCAGTGGTGTCCTGGGAGCCGACGGTGGTCATCTTCGGCTCGCAGTAGGCGCCTGGGCGCACGCCCTGGCCTTCCGGCAGACCGCAAGCACGGCCGACCATCTTCTGCGCCAGGGTGAAGCCCTTGGTCGAAGCGGCAGGTTGCTCTGGCTTCTTGAACAGGTCGGAAGCACCCAGGCCCAGTTCGGCGCGGGCTTTCTCGGTCAGGCCACGGCCGACGATCAGCGGGATACGGCCGCCAGCGCGGACTTCATCGAGCAGCACTTCGGTTTTCAGCTCGAAGCTGGTGACCAGTTCGTCGCTGCCGTTGCGGCGCACTTCGCCCTTGAACGGGTAGACGTCGATGACGTCGCCCATGGCCAGGTTGGTGCAGTCGAATTCGATCGGCAGGGCGCCGGCGTCTTCCATGGTGTTGTAGAAGATCGGGGCGATCTTGGTGCCGAAGCAGAAGCCGCCAGCGCGCTTGTTCGGAACGTACGGGATGTCGTCGCCGAAGAACCACAGCACCGAGTTGGTGGCGGATTTACGCGAGGAGCCGGTACCGACCACGTCACCGACGTAGGCAACCGGGTGGCCTTTGGCCTTGACCGCTTCGATCTGGGCCAGCGGGCCGACCGAACCTGGCTGCGAAGGCTCGATGCCGTCACGGGCCATTTTCAGCATGGCCAGGGCGTGCAGCGGGATGTCAGGGCGCGACCAGGCGTCCGGGGCAGGGGACAGGTCGTCGGTGTTGGTTTCGCCAGGCACCTTGAACACGGTCAGGGTGTACTTGTCGGCGATGGCCGGACGCGAGGTGAACCACTCGCCGGCAGCCCAGGACTCCAGCACGGCCTTGGCGTGGGCATTGCCCGCCTTGGCTTTTTCGGCCACGTCGTGGAAGGCGTCGAACATCAGCAGGGTGTGCTTGAGCTGTTCGGCCGCGACGGCGCCCAGTTCGGCGTCATCCAGCAGCGCAACCAGCGTCTCGATGTTGTAGCCGCCCTGCATGGTGCCCAGCAGCTCGGCAGCGCGCTTGCGGTCGAGCAGTGGCGACTTGGCTTCGCCCTTGGCGATGGCGGAGAGGAAAGCGGCCTTGACGTAGGCGGCTTCGTCCACCCCTGGCGGAACGCGGTTGGTGATCAGGTCTACGAGGAAGGCTTCTTCGCCGGCCGGCGGGTTTTTCAGCAGCTCGACCAGGCCTGCGGTTTGTTCGGCGTTCAGCGGCTGGGGCACGATACCCAGAGCGGCACGCTCTTCGATGTGTTTGCGGTAGGCTTCAAGCACAGTTATTACCCTCATCAGTGGTCCCTAAAGGGAGTCCGGGACGCTCATCCAGCATTCAATGCACCCATGCGCAGCGCCGACTTTTTGAGTCGCACCGCCAGGGTCGCAAAGAATCCTTACAGAAGCTGCTTTCAAAGTTTTACGCCTGTAGAACGGGAGGCTGATGAGGGCTGGCGCGGGCATGCGAGGGGTGCATGGCCCGGGCCAACGCCGTTCTACCGGATCAACTGTGCTCGTGACGCTTTGAAAACAGCTTCCAACGGACATTGTTGCCTTGAAAAGGCGGTGTGATTCTACGGCAAAAAAAGCCCGAAGGTAAGGCGGCAAAGATGACTTTAACCAGTGACCCTGGTTAGACAAAGGGCTAACATGAGCCGGTGTTCCGCCGTCAAGCTGTTGTTTTCCAATGACCAACCAGTCCATCAAGACCCCTTGCGTCGGCCTCTGCTCCACGGTGTATGGAGATCTGGTGTGCCGTGGCTGCAAGCGTTTTCACCACGAAGTGATCCACTGGAACGGCTACGACGACGAGCAGAAACGCGCCGTGTGGCTGCGCCTGGAGCAGTTGCTGGTGCAGGTGATGATGGCCAAGCTGGAAGTGTTCGACAAAGGCCTGCTGCGCCAGCAACTGGAGCAGCGCTCGATCCGCTTTGTCGTGCAGCAGTCGGAATATTGCTGGGCTTACCAGCTGATCGCCCGGGGCGCGCGGATGATCCGCGATCTCGAGGCGTATGGAATGGTGTTGTTGCCGGAGTTCCGCGATTGGGACTTGCCGCAGCTGCGCGATGCCATCGATCGGGAGTTCTTCCTGCTGTCCGAGGCGCATTACCAGCGCTATATCGCCCCGAGCTTCTTGCGCGACGCCATGCAGTAGGCTGCCGGCCTCATCGCGGGGCAAGCCCGCTCCCACGCGTCATGTGGGTGCGTGGGAGCGGGTTTTTGGGTCCCTCCCCTCTTCCCTTTTTTTGTTGTTCTTTCTCGCCTTCCCCCCCCCCCGCGATGAGGCCCTTCGATCAGTCGCCGGTGTACTCGCACCCGCTGGTGCAGGTCTCATGAATACGCACTTTCGACAACTCCGGCAGCAGCGGCTTGACCTGCTCCCAGATCCACTTGGCGATCACTTCGCTGGTGGGGTTTTCCAGGCCGGGGATGTCGTTCAGGTAGTTGTGGTCCAACTGCTCGTAGATCGGCTTGAAGATCGCCTTGATCTCGGAAAAATCGCGGATCCAGCCGGTGTGCGGGTCGAGCGGGCCGGTCAGGTGCAGGCCGACCTTGAACGAGTGACCATGCAGGCGGCCGCATTTGTGCCCGGCGGGAACGTTGGGCAGGCGGTGGGCCGATTCGAAGGTAAATTCCTTGAAGATTTCCAAGATGTCAGGACTCTGTGTGTATCAATGATGCGCGCAGTCTACCAGCATGCCCGCTACAAGGCTTGCAGCTGATCCTGCAACCGCCCGGTGGCGATCAGCTCCAGCAGTTCATCCCCCAGCCGTTGGCTTTCGGCAATGGCCTTGTACCAGTAGCGCTTGCGCGTCGGCGCATCGCCCATGAAGCGCTTGAAGTCGTTGCGGTCGGGCAGCTTGCCGTAGGGCAGGGCGGCCAGGTACTGCGGCGATGGGGTCATCAGCAGCACGTTCTGCAGGCGCGTGGCGTCGCCCTTGCGCCATGGCAAGGCCTTGTCGAACCAGCCGGGCACCACCTTGTCGGTGAAGTGCGGATAGAGCACCAGGTCGTCGCCCCGGTAGGGCAGGTCCAGGTGATAGTCGAGCAGGCCGCCGTCGCGGTAGGTGCCGGCGCCGGCGCCGGGGATGTCGCGCACGCCCTCCATGACCATGGGGATCGAGCCCGAGGCGAGCAGGGCCTGGCGCAGGTTGGCCAGGTCCAGCGGCAAGCAGCGTGAAGGGAAGTCGGTGAGCGCGTCCAGCGGTGGCGCGGCGCGCTGGTCATGCAGGATCACCCGTTCGAAATGCCGGCCCAGGCGTGCGCGCCCCAGCAGGTTGCTGGCGATCACCGAAGACAACCCCAGGCCCAGGCGGCCGCGGTGGTCGTGGGCGAGCTGGCCGTGACTCTTCACCACCAGGATGTTCAGGCGGTAGTGCGGGTTGCCGAGAATCTGCCCGTCGCGGCCCTGCAGCAGGTCGTCGAGCATGCGCTGGCTGCTCTGGCTGATCTGCCTGGGGGTGACGCCTTTGGCGAAGTCCTGCTCGGTGTACAGCTCGCCCAGGCGGCGGATGCCGGCCACCGGGTCGTCGAGGCAGGCGCTGGCGAAGCGCCAGGAGCCGATCGAGGCGCCGATCAGTGCGCGCTGGCGCGGGGCAGAGGGTAGCCATTCACCGAACAGCGCCAGGTCCAGGCCCTGGATGCCCAAAGGCTTGGGGCCGCCGGCGGCGCCGGGCAGCACACCGACATCGGCCGCCTGCAGGCCGCGCTCGCGGATCTGCCGCAGGGCGCGTTGGCCGGCCTTGAAGGTCAGGGCGGGGTACTTGATGTGGATGGTGGTCATGGTGGGCCCTTTGGGTGGCACAGGCCAGGCAGTATAAAGGCAGATGGCCCTATCGCGGGGCAAGCCCGCTCCCACGGTAGCAGGGCGACAGGGTCGGTACAGGCGGCCTTCCCATCTGCGCTATCATGCGGCCAGCTGTTTTCAGGTTGGATTAAGGACCCCCGGTTAGTCTTGTTTGCGTAGACAACTTGCTCATCCCCAAGGAGAGACCCCATGAAAACCCTGACTGCCCTGTTCACCGCCGCCGCCCTTGCATTGGGCGCCAACGCCGCCTTCGCCAAGGACGTGCAGCCCGATGAAGTGGTCAAGCTGGTGAACGCCAAGACCATCAAGTCGCTGGACGAGCTCAAGGCTACCGCCGTGGCCAAGCACCCCGGCGCCACCGTCACCGACTCCGAGCTCGAAGACGAATACGGCCGCTACATCTACAAGGTCGAACTGCGTGATGCGCAGAACGTCGAATGGGACGTCGACCTGGACGCCAAGACCGGTGAAGTGCTGAAGGACGCGCGGGACAATTGATGAACGCATTACCGCAGGCGGCGCGCTGCCTGGCCCTGGCCTTGCTCGGCATGTGCTCGCTGGCCGCCGCCCGCGACCTGGATCAGGACGAGGCCCTGGCGCTGCGCCAGCAGGGCATCATCCTGCCTTTCGAGCGATTGCTCGAGACCGCCCTGGGGCGTTACCCCGGGGCGCGTCTGCTGGAGGCGGAGCTGGAAGAGAAGCACGGCCGCTACGAATACGAAGTCGAGTTGCTGACCCCCCAGGGCGTGGTGCGCGAGATCAAGCTCGACGCCCGCACCGGCGAGCTGCTCAAAGACGAGGAAGATGACTGAATGCGCCTGTTGCTGGTCGAAGACAACGTGCCCCTGGCCGATGAACTGATTGCCGCCCTGCAACGGCAGGGTTATGCGGTGGACTGGCTGGCCGATGGCCGCGACGCGGTGTACCAGGGCCAGAGCGAACCCTACGACCTGATCATTCTTGACCTCGGCTTGCCGGGGTTGCCTGGGCTTGACGTGTTGGCGCAATGGCGCGGGGCCAACCTCGCCACCCCGGTGCTGATCCTCACGGCGCGCGGCTCCTGGGCCGAGCGAATCGAAGGCCTCAAGGCCGGCGCCGACGACTACCTGAGCAAACCCTTTCATCCCGAGGAGCTGCAACTGCGCATCCAGGCCCTGCTGCGCCGCGCCAAGGGCTTGGCCAACCAGCCGAAGCTGGAAGCCGCCGGCCTGCACCTGGATGAATCGCGCCAGTGCGTCAGCCGTGAAGGTGTCGAGGTCCAGCTGACCGCCGCCGAGTTCCGCCTGCTGCGGTATTTCATGCTGCACCCAGGCCAGGTGCTGTCCAAGAGCCACCTGGCCGAGCACCTCTACGACGGCGAGACCGAGCGTGATTCCAACGTCCTTGAAGTGCACGTCAACCACTTGCGCCGCAAGCTCGGGCGCAGCGTGATCGAGACCCGCCGTGGCCAGGGTTATGTGTACGCCGGGAGTGGCGCGTGAAGTCGATCCAGGCGCGCTTGAGCCTGGGGCTGGTGGCGGTGCTGGTGGTGGTGGGCCTGGCGTTTGCGCAACTCACCCTGTGGCTGTTCGAGGCCGGCCTGCAGCGTTACCTGGAAACCGGCCTGCGCAAAGAAAGCGAGAACCTGCTGGTAGCGCTGGTGCGTGGGCCGTCCGGCCTGCAGCTGGACGAGCGGCGCATATCGGCGGCCTACCAGCGCCCGTTCTCGGGCTACTACTTCCGTATCGATTTCGACCAGGGCACCTGGCGCTCGCGCTCGCTCTGGGACCTGGACATGCCCAAGCCGGCCAAGCCCGGGCTGGACGACGGCCATGAGCTGGGCCCCGAGGGCCAGCAGCTGCTGGCCTATCGCGGCGACTACCGGCGCCTGGGCCAGGACATCTCGATCAGTGTGGCCCAGGACTATTCGCCAGTGCGCGAGGGTTTCCGCCGCATGCAGCAGATCGGCCTGGGCATGGGCCTGGTGGCGTTGTTGCTGGTGCTGGTGCTGCAGCGCATCACCGTGACCCGCTCGCTGCGCCCGCTGGAGCGCGCCCGCCAGCAGATCGCCCAGTTGCAGCAGGGCCAACGCTCGCAGCTGGATGCCCAGGTGCCCAGCGAATTGCAGCCCTTGGTGGATCAGATCAACCACCTGCTCAATCACACCGAAGACAGCCTGCGCCGCTCGCGCAATGCCCTGGGCAACCTGGGGCATGCGCTGAAGACGCCGCTGGCGGTGCTGCTCAGCCTGGCCGCCAGCGAGCGCCTGCAGGCACTGCCCGAGGTGCGGGCGCAGATGCGCGAGCAACTGCAGCAGATCCAGCAGCGCCTGGCCCGGGAGCTCAACCGTGCGCGTTTGGCCGGGGATGCGCTGCCCGGCGCGCAGTTCGACTGCGATGCCGAGCTGCCGGGGTTGCTGGCAACCTTGGCGATGATCCATGGCGAAGGGCTGTTGCTGGAACGCGACGTACCGCCCGGGCTGTTGTTGCCGTGGGATCGCGAAGACCTGCTGGAGCTGCTCGGCAATTTGCTGGACAACGCCTGCAAATGGGCTGACAGCGAGGTGCGCGTGGGCATGGCGGCGACCACCGAGGGTTATAAGCTGTGGGTCGACGACGATGGCCCCGGCATTCCCGAAGCGCAGCGCCTGCAAGTGCTCGAGCGCGGCTCGCGGCTGGACGAGCAGGTCGATGGGCACGGCCTGGGGCTGGGTATCGTGCGCGATATCGTCGACGCCTGGGGCGGGCGCATCGCCTTGCTGGATAGCCCGCAGGGCGGGTTGCGGGTGAGTATCGAGTTGCCGCGCAAAAGTCGTTGATCGCCATCGCGGGGTGTCCCGCGATAGGCGTGGGAGCGGGCTTGCCCCGCGATGAGGACCAGATCAACCCTGCAAAAAAATTGCAGTACAGCCGCAGTTTTTTGAATTGGCAGGCCTACCTGCCCTCCCGGCACAATCCCCCCACGAAACCCTCCGGTTTCCATCTCTCCACGGACGGAGCCCCTTGCGTTATTGCCTTTGCAATACCGGGCCCAGGTGCGTTTGCGCTGGGCTTTCTTTTCAAATCAAAAAAACACGACGCTATTACTTCGATGCCTGCCTCTCGCCCCGAAACCCGTCTGCAGCGCCTGCTCCCGGCGCCCCTGAACATCCCCCCCAAAGAATGGCTGCGCGCAGGCCTTGGCGCGCTGCTCGGCCTGTTCCTCGCCGGCTACCTGTGCAGCCTGGCCTACGGCCCGTCGATTGCCTTGCACCTGCTCGGCCCGTTGGCGGCCTCGGCGGTGCTGGTGTTCGCCGTGCATTCCGGGCCGTTGGCCCAGCCGTGGCCCGTGGTGGGCAGCTACGCGCTGGCCGGCGCCGTGGGCCTGGCCATGCGCCACGGCTTCGGCGACGGGTTGTGGGTGGCGGCAGCCGCGCTGGCGGTCGCCACCCTGGTGATGTGCCTGCTGCGCTGCCTGCACCCGCCGGGTGGCGGCGTGGCGGTCAGTGCGGTGCTGGCCGATCCGGGGCTGGTGGCGATGGGCGACCACCTGCTCGAACCGGTGCTGCTCAATGCGCTGGTCCTGGTCGCTGTCGCGGTGCTCTACAACCGCCTCACCGGCGTGCGTTACCCCAAAGGCGCGGCGCCGCGCAAAGACCTGCACCACACCCATGACCCGCTGCCTGGCGCGCGCGTAGGCATCAACGCCGACGACCTGGACCAGGCCCTGGAAGACATCGGCGAGTTCGTCGACGTGACCCGCGACGAGCTGGAGCGGATCATCCTGGCCACCGAGCAGCATGCGTTGCAACGCAGCCTTGGCGGTATCACCGCAGGCTCGGTGATGTCCCGCGATGTGCAGTCGGCCACGCCGCGCACCAGCCTCGAACAGGCCTGGAAGATGCTCGCCAGCCATCACCTGAAAACCTTGCCGGTGCTGGACAACGGCCGCCTGGTGGGCATCGTCAGCCTCAGCGACCTGGTCGGCCCGGCCATGGCGCGCGGGCGTTTCAGTTGGCGTCGCATGTTCCGCCGCAACACGGTGCGCCTGGAGCAGGTGATGAGCCGGCGCGTGGTCAGTGTGAGCAGTCAGCACCCGCTGGAGCGTCTGTTGCCACTGCTCAGCGAGCAGGGCCTGCACTGCCTGCCGGTGCTCGACGGCGACAGCCTGGTGGGGGTGATCACTCAGACCGACCTGATCGCCGGCCTCAAGCGGCACCTGCTGACGGCGGCCGCCCAGGGCTCAGATCACCGGGTCCCAGCGCTGTGACCAGTCGCTTTCGCCGGCGGCCACCAGCCGGCGCAACACCGCGAAGGACTGCTGCAGCGCTTCGCTGTCGCGTTCGCGGGCGTACACCAGAAAGGTCGGGTAGGTGAACTCCGGCGCTTCGGGCACCCGCTCGAACACGCCGCTTTGCAGGAAGGCCTGCACCACCCGCGTGCGGAAGTAGCCGCTGCCGCCCTGGTCGAGGATGAACTGCAGGGCCAGTGGCCCAAGGTTGAAGCTCAGCGCCGGGCGTGACAGCTCGGGCAGGGCGGCGTCGTGCTGGCGGCGGAAGGCCTCGCCCCAATCGATGTAGATATACGGCTCAGGCCGGTCCACCCGGCGTACGCGGATCAGTTTCTCCTCCATCAACTGCTCCACCTGCAGGCCCGGGCCGTAGGTCGGCTGGTACACCAGCGCGGCGTCCAGCAGGCCCATCTCCACCTTGCGCAACAGCGACTCACCGTCGCTGACTTCGCTGCGGATCGCGTGGCCTTGCAGTTCGCGGTGCAGCGCGCTGACCCAGTCGAGCATCATCGGGTTGCCCAGGCTCACCTCGCCGCCCACATGCAGCACCTGCTGGCAGCCCTGGGGCAGCGGCAGGTCGCGGCGCGCGGCTTCCCAGGTCTGCACCAGCTGGTTGGCATAGCTGACGAAGGCCTCGCCATCACTGGTCAGGCTGGCGCCGTTGCGGCTGCGCACGAACAACTGGCAGCCCAGTTGCCGTTCCAGCCGTTGCACCCGCGCGGTGATGGCCGTCTGCGACACGAACAGGCGCTCGGCGGCGGCGACCAGGCTGCCGCAACGCACGATTTCCAGGAAGGTTCGGGCCTGATCGATGTCCATGTTGCTGCTCTGTGGCGGAAAGGGCGCCTAGTCTAGAGGCTTTGCACCGAAATAGGGCGTTATAGGGCCCGGCGAGTAACATCAGCCTTCGGGAATCGCCACCCGCGTGCTGGCCTTCACCTCGCGCAGCGCCAGGCTCGACTGGATAGAGGCGATCCCCAACTGCCGGCGCAGCACCTGTTCGATGAATTCACTGTAGCTGTCCAGGTCCTCGGCCAGCACTTGCAGCAGGTAATCGGCATCACCGGTGATCTTGTGGCAGGCGACCACCTCGGGCAGCGCGCGCACCACCGCCTCGAAGTCGTCCGGCGCCTTGTCGCCGTGGCTGGCGAAACGTACCTGGACGAAGGCAAGGATCTCCAGGCCCAGCAGGCGGCGGTCGAGGTTGGCCTGGTAGTCGCGGATCACGCCTTCTTCTTCCAGGCGTCGGCGCCTGCGCCAGCAGGGCGTGACGCTGAGCGACAGGCGCTCGCTCAGCTCGGCGTTGGACAGGCTGGCGTCGGCCTGCAACAGGGCGAGCAGGGCACGGTCGGTATCGTCGAGGGTCACGTGCTTGGATAATTTTTTCGCCATGGGTGCCAGTCCTGAAATAACAGACTCGAAAAGCTAACATTGCGAGTCGATAAAGCAAAGAACACCCAGCGATGACGCAATAGCCTAGTGGTCAATCAACCACCACACAGGCTTCGCCAGCATGTTGACCGTCTTCAGCGCCAACCACCGCCTGCACCATGGCACCGAACTCAAGGATGGCGTGCTCAAGCCATCGTTCGAACAACCCAGCCGCGCCGACACCGTGTACGACCGGGTGCGCACGGTCGGCCTGGGCGATATCGTCTCGCCACAGGCGTTCGACCGCGCCTGCTACGTCAAGGCCCACAGCGAGCGTTACGTGCACTTCCTGGAAACGGCCTGGCAGCAGTGGACCGCCCTGGGCCGCAGCCACGACGCGTTGCCATTGGTGTGGCCGGTACGCGACCTGGCCGGCGAGCGGGTGCCTCGGCATATCGATGGCCAGCTCGGCTTCTTCGCCATGGACGCCGGCGCGCCGATCACCGCCACCACCTGGCAGGCGGTGAAGACCAGCGCCGACCTGGCCCTGACGGGGCTTGAACTGCTCGACCAGGGCCAGCAGGCCGCCTTCGCCCTGTGCCGCCCGCCGGGGCATCACGCCGCCCGCGAGTACATGGGCGGTTACTGCTACCTGAACAACGCCGCCATTGCCGCCGAGCATGCCTTGACCCGTGGGGCGGCCAAGGTGGCGGTACTGGACGTCGACTTCCACCACGGCAACGGCACCCAGACCATCTTCTACGACCGCCCGGACGTGCTGTTCGTCTCGCTGCACGGCGAGCCGGCGGACTCCTACCCCTACTTCAGCGGCTACGCCGACGAGCTTGGCGCCGGCGCGGGCGAGGGCTTCAACCTCAATCTGCCGCTGCCCAAGGGCACGCGCTGGGCGGCTTACCAGCAGGCCCTGGAGCAGGCCTGTGCGCGCCTGCGCCGCCATGCGCCTGAAGTGCTGGTGGTGTCGCTGGGCGTGGACACCTTCAAGGACGACCCGATCAGCCACTTCCAGCTCGACAGCCCGGACTACCTGGCCATGGGCCGGATGATCGCCGCCGTGGGCGTGCCGACCCTGTTCGTCATGGAGGGCGGCTACATGGTCGATGAGATCGGCATCAATGCGGTGAACGTGCTGACCGGGTTCGAAGAAGCCCGCGGCTGATCCAAGGGCCTCATCGGGGGGGGGGGGGGGGGGGGAGGGGGGGGAGAGGAGGGGGGGGGGGGGGGGGGCGGACG
>NZ_JBMOWQ010000016.1:0-26490 GCF_049310485.1 Pseudomonas sp. GZD-209 | reverse complement strand
GCTGACCGGGTTCGAAGAAGCCCGCGGCTGATCCAAGGGCCTCATCGCGGGGCAAGCCCGCTCCCACGAGGGAACAAGCGTGGGAGCGGGCTTGCCCCGCGATGGGGTCGTTGAAGACACAAGAAATCCTGCCTCGAAAACACCAACAACAATCCCAGAGGTTTCCCCATGCAGCCTGATCCCTCGGCAGCCCCAAGTGGCCGCCACCTGCAACGCACCCTGAGCAACCGCCATATCCAGCTGATCGCCCTCGGTGGCGCTATCGGCACCGGCCTGTTCATGGGTTCGGGCAAGGTCATCGCCTTGTCCGGCACCTCGATCCTGCTGGTCTACATGATCATCGGGTTCTTCCTGTTCTTCGTCATGCGCGCCATGGGCGAGCTGCTGCTGTCAGACCTCAACTTCAAGTCGTTCGCCGACTTCGCCGGCGCCTACGTCGGCCCGCGCGCGGCGTTTTTCCTCGGCTGGTCGTACTGGCTCAGCTGGAGCGTGGCAGTGGTCGGCGATGCGGTGGTGGTCGGTGGCTTCTTCCAGTACTGGTTCCCCGGTGCGCCTGCCTGGGCGCCGGCACTGGCGATGCTGGTCACCCTGTTCACCCTCAATGTGCTGACGGTGAAAGCCTTCGGCGAGGTCGAGTTCTGGTTCGCGATCATCAAGATCATCGCCGTGCTGGCACTGATCGCCGTGAGCCTGGTGCTGATTGCCACGGCGTTCGTGTCGCCCACCGGGGTGACCGCTTCGCTGTCGCACCTGGTGCAGCCGGAAGCGGCGTTTCCCCATGGGCTTACTGGCTTCTTCGCGGGCTTCCAGATCGCCATCTTCTCGTTCGCCGGCACCGAGCTGATCGGCACCACCGCCGCCGAAACCCGCGACCCGCGGCGCAGCCTGCCCAAGGCGATCAACGCGATCCCGGTGCGCATCATCCTGTTCTATGTGGTGGCCCTGGCCTGCATCATTGCCGTGACCTCGTGGGCCAAGGTCGCGCCCAACCGTAGCCCGTTCGTCGAGCTGTTCCTGCTGGCCGGCTTCCCGGCGGCGGCGGGCATCGTCAACTTCGTGGTGCTGACCTCGGCCGCCTCGTCGGCCAACAGCGGCGTGTTCTCCACCAGCCGCATGCTGTTCGGCCTGGCCGAACGCAGCCAGGCACCCGGTGTGTTCCGGCGCCTGTCGGGCAACAGCGTGCCGCTGGCCAGCCTGGGCTTCTCGTGCCTGTTGATGCTGCTGGGGGTGCTGCTGCTGTTCATCTTCCCCGAGGTGATGACGGTGTTCACCCTGGTGTCGAGCCTGTCGGCGGTGCTGGTGATCTACACCTGGTCGACCATCCTGGTGGCCTACCTGGGCTACCGCCGGCGCCACCCCGAGCGCCACGCCCGGGCCAGCTTCCGCCTGCCCGGCGGGGTGCCGATGGCCTGGCTGAGCCTGGCGTTCCTGCTGTTCGTGCTGGTGCTGCTGGCACTGCAGCCGGACACCCGCATGGCGCTGTACGCGATGCCGCTGTGGTTCGCCGGCCTGGCCATCGCCTACCGGCGCCTGACCGGGCGCGGGCAAGGCCTGCCAGCTACCCAGTCAGCCCCCTGAACCCTGGCGCCACGTGCCGGCGCAGCCTGCTGCAAATCTGCATAAGGGTTGCGACTTTAGTCCGGTGGCGGGCACGTGGCGCCGGTCCATACTCAAGGTTCGCCCTTCAATAACAACAAGTACCGGGTTGCGAACCAATGACCTATCAGCACAGTTACGCCCATTCCATCGCCGACCCTGCGGCCTTCTGGCAGGCCCAGGCCGACCAGTTGGCCTGGCAGCGCAAGCCAACGCAGACCCTGCAGCAGAACCCCGACGGCACCCACCGCTGGTTCGCCGATGGCCGCTTGAACAGTTGCCATCTGGCCCTCGACCATCAGATCGAGCTGGGCCGGGGCGAGCAGTTGGCGCTGATCTACGACTCGCCGGTGACCGGCGTGCAGCAGGCCTACACCTACCTGCAACTGCGCGACGAAGTGGCGCGCCTGGCCGGCCTGCTGCGCAGCCTTGGGGTGGGCAAGGGCGACGGGGTGATCATCTACATGCCGATGGTGCCGCAGGCGGCCATGGCCATGCTCGCCTGCGCACGCATTGGCGCGGTGCATTCGGTGGTGTTCGGCGGCTTTGCCGCCAACGAACTGGCCCTGCGTATCGATGATGCCCGGCCGGTGTTGTTGCTCACCGCTTCCTGCGGGCTGGAGTTCGACCGGGTGATCGAATACAAACCGCTGGTCGACCGTGCGCTGCAACTGGCCCGCCACCAGCCGCAGCAGGTGCTGGTGCTGCAGCGCCCGCAGGCGCGCGCCGAGCTGCAGCCGGGGCGCGACCTGGACTGGCAGCAAGCGCTGGCCGGCGCAGAGCCGGTGGCCCCGGTCGAGCTGGACGCAGGCGATCCGCTGTACATCATGTATACCTCCGGCACCACCGGAAAACCCAAGGGCATCGTCCGTGAAAACGGCGGCAACGCCGTGGCCCTGTGCTACGCCATGCGCCACATCTATGGCATGCAGGCGGGTGATGTGTGGTGGGGCATTTCCGATGTGGGCTGGGTGGTCGGCCATTCGCTGATCGTCTACGGGCCGTTGATGAGCGGCTGCACCACGGTGTTCTACGAGGGCAAGCCGATCCGCACGCCCGATGCCTCGGCATACTGGCGCATCGTCGAGCAATACAAGGTCAACGCGCTGTTCTGCGCACCAACTGCCATGCGCGCGATCCGCAAGGAGGATCCGCAGGGCGAGCTGATCCGCCGCCACGACCTGGGTTCGTTGCGGCAACTGTTCCTGGCGGGCGAAAAGCTCGACTCCAGCACCCATGAATGGCTGGAGCGGGTCAGTGGCAAACCGGTGCACGACCACTGGTGGCAGACCGAGACCGGTTGGCCGGTCACCGCCCCCTGCGTGGGTCTTGAGGGCAGTGCGGCCCGGCCAGGCTCGAGCAACCGCGCGGTGCCGGGTTACCACGTGCAGGTGCTGGACGACGACGGCAAGCTACTGGGGCCGAATCAGCAGGGCGCCATCGTCATCGCCTTGCCATTGCCGCCTGGCTGCAGCCAGACGCTGTGGGGCGACCACGAGCGCTATTTGCAGGCCTATCTGCACAACTATCCGGGGTATTACCACACCGGTGACGGTGGCTACCTGGATGACGACGGTTTCGTCTACATCATGGGCCGCACCGACGATGTGATTAACGTCTCGGGCCATCGCCTGTCGACCGGCGAGATGGAGGACCTGGTGGCCCGCCACCCGGCGGTGGCCGAATGTGCCGTGATCGGTGTGCACGACGAGATCAAGGGCCAGGTGCCGCTGGCGCTGGTGGTGCTCAAGGACGGGCAGGGCATCGGCGAGCTGCAGTTGCAGGGCGAGCTGGTGGCCAGTGTGCGCGAGCATATCGGTGCACTGGCCTGTTTCAACCGGGTGCGCCTGGTCAAGCGCCTGCCCAAGACCCGCTCGGGCAAGATTCTGCGTGCGGTGCTGCGCAAGATTGCCGATGGGCAGGACTATGTGCCGCCTTCGACCCTGGATGATCCGGCGGTGCTGGGGGAGATCGAGGGGGTGTTGGCGGATTTGCCAAGGGCAGGGTGACGCCATCGCCGGCAAGCCGGCTCCCACACTATGGCGTGCAATTGCCTGATTTTTGTGGGAGCTGGCTTGCCAGCGATGACGCCGTTTCAGGATGCGCTGTCTGACGGCCCCACTTGATGCAGCTGCCCCAGCCGGCTGCGCGTACGCATCAGGTCGGCAATCGCGCCACCCAGGCTTTCCTGCAAGGCCCGTTGGCCGATCACCGTCAGCTGGCGGTCCTGGTCATACAGCACATCCACCAGGTTGACGAAGCGTTGTTGCGCCGCCAGCGAGCATTCGGCCAGGTCGTCCAGTCCGTCGATGATCCATTGATCGTACTGCTCGGCCAGCGCCAGGTAGTCGATCACTGCGGTGGGCTGTTCGCACAACCCGTTGAAGCTGAACATTACCCGCCGGCCATCCACCGCCAGGGCATGCAATGGCCGGTTGTTGATCTGTAGCGTGGTCGGCTGCCGGGCGGGCAAGTCAAGGCCCTGGCGCTGCGCCGCATTCCCCGGCCAGACGTAACGCCCCTGGGTGAAGCATTGGTGCTCGCGGTTGGCCGGCAGGCTGCGAAAATCGGTATCGCCGCCCACTTCCAGCACCTGCATGCGGCCATTGATCAGGCGGATCACCGGCAGGAAGCGTTCGTGGTAGAGCGGGTTGGGCAGCAGCCCCTCGGGCGCGTAGTTGGAGGTCACCAGCAGGAAGATGCCGCGTTCGAACAGGGCGTTGAACAGCCGGGTCAGCAGCATGGCGTCGCCGATGTCGTGCACGTGGAATTCATCAAAGCACAGTACCTGCACGTCACCCAGCAATTCATCGAGGGTCGCCCCCATGGCATCGTCCAGTGCCCGGTGGCGGTGCATGCCCTGGTGCAGGCGGGCGAAGAAGTCGTGAAAGTGCAGGCGCCGCTTCTGCGCCACCGGCACCGCCGCGAAGAAATTGTCGAGCAGCCAGCTCTTGCCGCGGCCAACCGAGCCATGCAGGTACAGGCTGTGTGGCTGTCCGTCGTCGAGGGCCGCCAACTGCGCGGCCATGGCCTCGATCACCCGGCACTGGCCGTCGCTCAGGGTGTAGCCGCGCTCGCTGGCCTTGTCCCGGAAATGCGCCATCAGCGCGCCGGCCTGTGGCGCAGGGCCGCGCAGGCGTTGGTTGAGTTGGCGCAGGGGGGCTGG
Source organism: Pseudomonas sp. GZD-209 (assembly GCF_049310485.1). Taxonomy (NCBI): domain Bacteria; kingdom Pseudomonadati; phylum Pseudomonadota; class Gammaproteobacteria; order Pseudomonadales; family Pseudomonadaceae; genus Pseudomonas; species Pseudomonas sp. GZD-209. The sequence continues at coordinate 21,728 of NZ_JBMOWQ010000016.1, read as the reverse complement.
AATCCAGGTGGACAACGGCATGCTCCTAGGCAGGGAAAGGGCAGGGCGCAGCGTGCGCGACGGGGATTTTGACCAATCGGGAATGTACCCGGCAAGCCCTCTAAACGGCCTGCAGGAGCGGCCTTGTGCCGCGAAAGGGCCGCAGAACGGCCCCAGGATTTCAGCGTGAAGGCAGAATGGCCGGGGCCGCGCTCCGGCCCTTTCGCGGCACAAGGCCGCCCCTACAAGAAGACAGTTGCTCCCACAACCTGCGGTGGATGGGCCAGGCAAAACGGGCGATTTTTACTAACCTGCTGTTTTCCAGCGTTTTTTTTCAAAAAAAGCTTCCCACCTGCAAACAACGCTGGTAAAGTGCCGGCCATTCCCGAGCAGCAACAAGCTGAACGGTGAATGATCAGATCGACAGTGCATCAGTCACTTGTCATATCCGATACAGGGGCGTCGCCAAGCGGTAAGGCAGCAGGTTTTGATCCTGCCATGCGTTGGTTCGAATCCAGCCGCCCCTGCCATTTTCTCTATCTCCACGCAGTACCTGTCTATCGCCTCATGGCGATTTTTTCGTTTCTGTCCCCCGGTTTTCCAACAGCTCGGCCAGTGCCAGGGCCAGCACGTGCTCGTGCACCGGTTTCTGGATCAACAGGCTGTTCGGCAGCTCCATGTTGTCCAGCTCGGCGTAGCCGGTGAGGAACACCACCGGCAGTTGCGGGAAATGCTCGCGGGCCGCCAGGGCCAGTTGCGCGCCATTGAATTCGGGCATGGCGAAGTCGGTAAGCAGCAGGTCGGTGCGCTCGTCGAGCTGGGCCAGGGCCTGTTCACCGCTGTGCGCCTCGCGTACCTGGTAGCCCAGGCGGCGCAACAGGTCGCCGATCAGTTCACGTACCAGATGGTCGTCATCCACCAGCAGGATGTGGCGGTTGCCGCCATCGGCCAGCTGGCTGAAAACCCTGGACGGGGCCGGCGGCGTGGCGCTGGCCTGTGCCCGGACGGCGGGCAGGTACACGCTGACCTGGGTGCCGCGCCCGGGTGTGCTCTGCAGGCTCACGCCGCCACCGGACTGCTTGGCGAAGCCAAATACCTGGGCCAGGCCCAGCCCCGACCCCTTGCCGACGCCCTTGGTGGTAAAGAACGGCTCGAACACCTTGGCCGCGATCTCTTCGCTCATGCCGCAACCGGTGTCGCGAATGCTCAGCATCACGTACTCACCGGGCTCCGGGTCTTGCGGGTTGCGCGGCGGGGCGCTGATAAGGGTGTTGCGGGTGGCCAGGGTCAATTGGCCGCCGCCGGGCATGGCATCGCGGGCGTTGATCGCCAGGTTGAGGATGGTCATCTCGGTCTGGGTCGGGTCGGTGAGCGCTTGCCACAGCTGGGTGTCCAGCTCCAGGCGTACCGAGACGCTGCCACCCAGGGTGCGCCGCAGCAACTCCTCCAGCCCGGACAGGGTCCGGTTGAGGTCCAGTGGCACGGGCTCCAGGCGCTGCTTGCGCGAGAAGGCCAGCAGTTGCGCGGTCAGCTTGGCGCCGCGTTCGCCGGCTTCGCGAATGTTTTGCAGGCGCTTGCCGGCCTTGTCCAGCCGGCCGTTGTCCAGCTCGCTCTGGAGGAAACTGGCGCCCGTGAGAATGACCGTCAGCAGGTTGTTGAAGTCATGGGCCACCCCGGCGGTGAGCTGGCCGACCGCTTCCAGCCGTTGCATCTGCTGCAGCGCGGCCTCGACGCGCTCACGCTCGGCGATCTGCTCACGCAGGCGTTCGTTGGCCTCGGCCAGGTCCAGGGCGGCTTCGCGCTCGCTGCTGATGTCGCGGGCTACCACGTGCAGCAGCGTATCGTCCGCCACCACCACCCAGGACAGCCAGCGCTGCTGGCCGCTGGCGTGCAGGATGCGGCCGATGAAGCGTGCGCTGCTGTGGCCGAGCGACAAGGTGGCGAGCTGCGTGAGCAAGGCGTCCTGATCATCTTCGGGCAGCAACTGCAGCAGCGAGATCTGCCCCAGGCGTTCACGGCTGAAGCCCAGGCAGGCCTCCCAGGCCGGGTTCAGCGCCACGGGGGTGAGGTCCTTGTTCAGGACTGCCAGCAAGTCCTGGGACAGCTCCCAGGCGCGGTCGCGTTCGCGGGTGCGGCGCTCGACGCGCTCACCGAGCATTTCATTGAGTTGCTCCAGGGCGCGGGTGGCCTGGCGCTGGCTGTGGATGTCCTGCAGCACCCCGGTAAATCGTACGCAGCGGCCCTCGCTGAACTGGGTCTGGCCGCTGGACAGCAGCCAGCGTGGCTCCAGGCCGTCGGCCTGGGCAATGCGGAACTCCACCCGGTAACTGCCATCACTGTCCGGGCGCATGGCTTGCTCGACCGCCTCACGCACCCGCGGCAGGTCATCGGGGTAAATGCCGGCATAGAACAGGTCGAGGCTCATTGTGGCGTCGAGCGGCAGGCCGAACAGCATCTTGCAGCGTTCATCCCAGCGCATCAGGCCATCCTGCGGGTGATAGTCCCAGGTACCCATGCCGGCGGCATCGATGGCGATGCGCGCGCGCGCCTCGACATCCGCCAGGGCTTGTTCGGCGTGGCGCCGGCGCTGACGCTCCTGCACTTCGCCCAAGGCCCGGCGCACGGCCTTGGGCAGCAGCGGCAGGTTCTTCTTCAGCACATAGTCGGTGGCACCCAGGCGGATCATCTCTACCGCGTGTTCTTCGCCGTAGATACCGGAGAGGAAAATGAACGGTACGTCCGGTGCCAGGCGCTGGGCCGTGGCCAGCACGTCGGCGCCGGACGAACCGGGCAGCACGCAGTCGCAGAGGATCAGGTCGAAGCGGCCCTCACGCAGGGCCTGCTCGGCACCGACATGCTCGTACACCCGCTGTAGCTGCACCTGCAGCCCGCTGCGCTCCAGGCGTAGCAGGATCAGCTCGGCATCCATGCTGCTGTCTTCGACCATCAGCAGTTTCAACGGTGTTTGTTGCATCGTGCCGGCCTCAGTGGTTCAGGTGCTTCGCGCCGGGCGCGGGTTCGTCGAGCAGTGCCCAGAACACCTTGAGGCCGGCGATGGCGCTGACGAAGTCCTTGAACTCCACGGGCTTGACCAGATAAGCGCTGACGCCCAGTGCATGGGCGCGCTGCAGATCGGGCTGCTCCTGGGACGAGGTCAGCATGATGATCGCAATACTGCGCAGCTGCGGGTGGGCGCGCACCTGCGCCAGCACCTCCAGGCCATCGACCTTGGGCAGTTTGAGGTCGAGCAGCATCGCGGCCGGGTTGCCCTCGGCACGCCCGGCGTAAGTGTTGCGCCGCAACAGGTAGTCCAGGGCATCGGCACCGTCGCGCAGCACGATCACCTCGTTGGCCAGTTGGCTGCGCTCCAGCGCCAGCTGGGTCAGCTCCAGGTCCCTGGGGTTGTCTTCGACCAGCAGGATGGGCTTGAGCATGATCGTCAGCGGCCTCAGGCAGTCGTCGGTTGGTGGGGGAGGGTGAAGTGGAAGCTGGCGCCCTGGTCGGGCTGGCCGTTGGCCCACACCCGGCCATCGTGGCGCTCGATGATCCGCCGCACGCTGGCCAGGCCGATCCCGGTGCCTTCGAACTCCTCCATGCGGTGCAAACGCTGGAACACGCCGAACAGCTTGTCGACGTAGGCCATGTCGAAGCCCACCCCGTTATCGCGCACGTACATCTCGGTTTCGTGGCGGTGGCGCACGGCGCCGATCTCGATATGGGCGGATTCGCGGCCACGGCTGTACTTGATGGCGTTGGCGATCAGGTTGTGCAGGACCATGTTGATGAACGCCGGGTCGGCGATCACCTTGGGCAGCGGCGCCACCGCCCAGCTGATCGTCCGCCCGGCGTAGTCCGGCGCCAGCTCCGTGCGGATCATCTCGACCAGCGCATTCAAGTCGACATCGCACAGACGCAGCGCCGAGCGGCCCATCTGCGAGAAGTTGAGCAGGTTGTCGACCAGGGTGCCGGCAAATTGCGCGGCTTCCTCGATATGGTCGAGGAAGCGCTTGCCACGCTCGGTCAACTGCGCGCCTTCGATCTCGCCCAACAACTCGCTGTAGCCGGCGATATGCCGCAGCGGTGCGCGCAAGTCATGCGACACGCTGTAGGAGAACGCCTCGAGTTCCTGGTTCGAACGCTTCAGCTCGCCCGCCAGTTGCGCCAGTTCCTCGGCCTTGCGCAGGACAATGCCCAGCACCGCGCCGCGCAGTTCGGTCACGCCTTCGATGATCAGCGGGTCCCAGGCGGCACTGAAATCACGGACCTCCTGCTGCCAGCAGTCGAAACTGTGCCGCGGGTTGAGGTTGCCCAGCGGGCCTGGCTGTTTTTCCGGGCGCCCGGCCCAGTTCACCGTGTGTGCCTGTTCGGCGCGGAACCACAGCAGGTAGTGCGAGTGCAGTTGCGAGATGGCCACCGCCAGCACGCCGGCGGCATGCTCGGCCAGCTCTGGTAGCCCCTCGACGTCGCGGCGTGCGTTGTCGGTGTGGAACAGCGTTTCGTCGCCACGCTCGGCCAGCCAGCGCACCAGGGCATTGACCTGCGCCGCCGGTGGCGTTTTGCCAATCAGGTCGCAGCGCTCGGCGCTGATGATCGCCGCCCCCGAGGCCCCGGCAAACTGCAGCATCACCTCGGGCAGGGCCAGCAAACCTGCGCTGACGCTGTCGTGGTCGGCCATCGACGCGAGCATGCGCACGATGTGCTGGCGCAGGTCGAGCAGCCGGCGCGTGCTGGCGTGCTTCTCGTGGGCTTCGATCTGCAGCGACAGCACATTGGCCAGCAGCTCGCAGGCGGTGCGGGTCTGGAAGCCTACTGCGCGGGGTTGGTCGTGGTGGCAGGAGATCAGGCCCCAGAGCTGGCCATCGACCACGATCGACAGCGACATCGAGGCCAGCGTGCCCATGTTGCGCATGTACTGCAGGTGCACCGGCGAGACGCTGCGCAACGCCGCGAAGCTCATGTCCAGGGCCTTGCCGGTGCGCGGGTTGGCGGCAGGCAGCAGCGGGGAGGGCTGGTAGTCGGCGTCCTCGATCAAGCGGATGCGGTTGATGCGGTACAGCTCGCGGGCCTGGCGCGGGATATCCGAGGCCGGGAAGCACAGGCCCAGATAGCGCGGGTAGCCGGGGTCGGCGTCTTCGGCGAGCACCGTGCCGGTGCCCTGGGCATCGAAACGGTAGGCTTTGACCCGGCCGAAGCCGGTGATGCGCTTGATCTGCCGTACCGATCGCTGCAGCAGCTCTTCGATGCTGGTGGCCTGGTGCAGGGTGCTGATGAAGGCGCGTACCAGCGGGTAGTAGTCGCCTTGCTGGGCGTCCGTTTCGCGACAGGTTTCGAACTCGACGATGAGCACCTGGTCGTGGCGGTGGGCCAGCACCCGCAGTGTGGCCTGGCAGGGCGCTGCCTCGTGCAGGCGCACATCACCGATATGAAAAGGGAAGACCTCGTCGACGGGCAGGCGGCCCAGCTGGCCACGCAGGTCGAAGCTACTGTCGAGCAGCGCGGGCAGGGCCTGGCCAAGCAGCTCGCTGGCTGAGGCGCCCAGCCATTGGTCGACGTTTTCGCTGGCCTGCAGGATGCGCAGGTCATGCTCGTCCAGCACTAGCAGGAAACCTTGGGGCTGGATGCTACCAGGCACCTGGATCGGTTCCTCGGCGCAACGCTCGATGGCTTGATCGAGCGGGTTGGCGGTAGTGCTCAAAGTGATCTCCTGCAGGTTCCGTCCATGCATGTGGCATGAAGGTAACAGATGGCTGGACGTTTTGTCGGAACAAGGTGTTTTGGGGTGTGGGATGTACTGATACATCCCGGAGGTCGAGGTGAAATCCCACAGAGGTTGTTGCGTGTTTCCTGCGCGTTGCCAGCCCTTTTCATTAATGCCAAAGAGGGGGATCCCACGGCTGTTCGGATCCGATCGCGCTGCTACGCTCAAGCTCAACCCTTCCAGACAAGGATCGACCGCTGATGCAACGCTTGATGGCCGCGCTGTTGGGCCTGTGGTTGAGCGGCAGTGCCGTGGCTGCAGAGTTTCTCGTTGACGTGCAGGTGCGCGTGCAACGCGGCTGCATGCTGGTCGGCCAGCAGCGCGAGGCAGGTGCCCAGGCCCTCGGGGTGATCGACCTGGGCAGCGCAGCCCGGCTGGACGGGCCGGGCGCGCCCTTGAGCGGCGCATTGTTCAGCCAGCGCCCGCCGCGCCTGGAGTGCAACCCCGATACCCCCTATCAAGTGCGCGTTGATGGCGGCCAGCATGGCGGCACTGGTGCGCTGCGTTACCTGGCCAGCGACGACCGCCAGGCCAAGCCGATCCCTTATCGCCTGTTCCGCGACGCCGCCTGGCGCGAGCCGCTCGAGGTGGGGGTGGCGCAGTCGGCGCGGGTGCCGGGCAGCGGCTCGGTGGAGTTGCCCCTGTTTGCGCGGATCGACACTCTGGCCTGGGTGCCGCGCGCAGGCCTGTACGCCGACCTGCTCAAAGTCACGGTCACCTGGTGAGGAGCCACGCCACCATGCACAAGGACGCGCTGCAACGCACTTCGCTACTGCTGCTCACCCTCGGCCCGCTGTTGCTGCCCAGTGGCGCCGCCCATGGCACCAGCACCGGCTTCATCCAGGCCCGCCTGGTGATCAGTGCGGCCTGCCAGATCGACAGCGGCCAGCAGCCGGCGTCGCTGGGCAACCCCGGGCTGATCGACTTCGGCGCCCGCGGCCCGACCTGGGACCAGGCGCTGACCAGCCGGGTGGACGAGGCGGGCGGCGAGGGTAGCCTGCAGATCAGTTGCTCGCCCCAGGTGCGTGCGTTCAGCGTGCGGATCAATGGCGGGCTCAATGGCAGCGACGGCGTGCGCCGGCTGAGCAACGGCCGTGAACTGATCCCCTATCAACTGGCGGTCGACCCAAGCGGCAACGGCCGCTACGTGGTCGGTCAGGCCCGTACCTTCACCATCAGCGGCACGCAGCAGGTGCCCGTGCCTATCTACGGCGTGGTGGTCGCGCAACCGCGCGCGCTGCCTGCCGGGCTGTATCGCGACACCCTCAGGGTGACACTGGACTGGTAACACGCAAGGAGACCTTCATGCCCAAGCACATGATTCGCTGCATCCTCGTCGGCCTTGGCCTGGCGCTGACAGCCCAGGCCCAGGCGGCCACCGTCACCGGCACCATCAACTCGACCCTGACGCTGACCGCCGCCTGCCAGGTCAACGGCACTGGCGGCACTTCGGGGCTGAACTTCGGCAACCTCAATTTCGGCACCCAGGATTCACTGTTCACCGCTGCCAACGGGCAAGTGCTCGGTGGCGGCGGTGGCGCCATGAGCATCCTCTGCTCTTCAGGCACCATACCGGTGATCAAGGTGCGCGGCGGATCCCATGACGGCCAGTCAGCCGGTGGCACCCGCGCGCTGGCCGATGGCTCCGGCAACTTCGTGCCCTATGACTTCTACACCGACGCCGGGCACACCACCCCGCTGGCCATCGACGGCACCATCACCCTGCCGACCAGCACCGGCGTGGCGCAGACTGTCAACCTGTATGGCCAGGCGCGCGGCAAGGCGGGCCTGCCGGCCGGGGTGTACACCGACACGGTGGCGGTCGAGCTGAGCTTCTGAGCCATGCCAGGCGCATGGCGGCTGCCGGTTGTCGGGCTGGCCCTGCTGCTGGCGCAAGGCGCGCTGGCCGCTACCGGCAGCACCTTCCAGGTGAGCGCGCAGATCGTGGCCGGCTGCCTGGTGGTTGGCGGGGTGACCGCCTATGGCGTGCTGGACTTCGGCACCAGTTCGGCATTGTCCACGGCCACCTTGAGCACTTCGCTTGGCGGCACCACGGTGACCTTCCAGTGCACCCCCGGGGTGGCCATGAGCATGAGCCTGGACGGCGGCCAGAACAGCGCCAGCGGCACCCGCAACCTCAAACGCAGCGGCGGCAGCCAACTGCTTCCCTACCAGCTGTACCGCGACGCCGCCTTCAGCCAGAGCCTGGCCATCGGCAGCAGCGTGACCGTGAGCTACAGCGACCCGACGGCGATCAAGTTGCCGGTCTACGGCCGTACCACCTTGCCCGGCACCCTGCCGGCGGGGACCTATACCGATGTGGTGCAAGTGACGGTGAGCTGGTGAAACCGGCGCCGTGAATCATTGGATGCAGAAGGAGAGGGGCATGGGGGCAAGCGCGAAACTGGCGCAAACGCTATTCGGGATGTTGCTGCTGGCTGGTACCCAGGCCATGGCGGCGACATCGGTGCTGATCTGGCCGATCGACCCGGTGCTGGAGGCCGAGCAGAAGGCCGGCGCGCTGTGGCTGGAAAACCGTGGCACGGCGCCGGCCAGCCTGCAGGTGCGGGTGTTCGCCTGGCGCCAGGGTGAGTACCAGGAGCAGTTCCAGGCCCAGCGCGAAATCATCGGCAGCCCGCCGGTGGCCAACATCGCGCCGGGGCAGAAGCAACTGATTCGCCTGACCCGCACCGGCAGTTCGCCGGTCGGCCAGGAGCAGGCCTACCGCATCATCATCGACGAAATCCCGTCGCCGATGCCGGCCGACACTGCCAGCGACGGGCCGAAGGCGGCAATCCGCCTGCAGATGCGCTATTCGGTGCCGTTGTTCGTCTATGGCGAAGGGTTGTGGGGCAAGCCCGACCCGGACGGCAAGCGCAGTGCCGAGGGCGTGGGCAAGCCGCAACTGAGCTGGCGCGCGGTGACGGTACAGGGCAAGCCCTATGTCGAACTGCGCAACACCGGCCCGGTGCACGCCCGGCTCACCGATGTGGTGTTGCAGCAAGGGGGGCAGGACAAACCCCTGGTCGAGGGGCTGCTGGGGTATGTGCTGCCGGGCGCGAGCATGCGCTGGCCGGTGCCGGCCGCACCCGGTGCGGCCAGTGTGCTCAAGGGGCGGGTCAACGGTCAGGAGGTTGCGCAAGCCATCCGGCAAGGGCAGTGACGCGGCATTGAACGAACAACAGGGGCCAGGGAGGACCCGACAATGGTTGGACATCGTGTGTGAGTTGGGTGCGGGTGGCAGCGCACCGTGTGTGGCTGGGCCTGGCGGTACTGGTGCCCGGTGTGGGCGTGGCCGACGAATTGCCGCCGCCACCCACCGAGCAGGCCGCCATCACCGATGCCACGCTGTACCTCGACCTGTTGGTGAACCAGGTGGGCAAGGCTGAGCTGGTGCCGGTGCAGCAGCGTGCCGGGCGCCTGTACCTGGACAGCGATGTGTTGCGCGCGGCCGGCATCAAGCTGCCCAGCGAGCCCCAGGGCGAGGTGGCGCTGGACGCCATTGCCGGCTTGCACACCGACTACGACAGCCAGAACCAGCGCCTGCTGCTGCAGGTGCCAGCGGCCTGGCTGCCCGACCAGCAGGTGGGTGGGCGCAGCCTGTACCCGGCCAGCGATACCCGCACCAGCTTCGGTGCCTTGTTCAACTACGACGCCTACCTCAACGACACCGATGACGGTGGCACTTATCTGGCCGCCTGGAACGAGCTGCGCCTGTTCGACGATTGGGGCACGTTGTCCACCACCGGGCAGTGGCGCCAGGCGTTCAACGGTGCGCAAAGCGATACCCGACAGGGTTTCCTGCGCTACGACACCACCTTCCGCTACACCGACGAGCAGCGGCTGCTGACCTATGAAGCCGGCGACCTGGTCACCGGCGCCTTGCCCTGGAGCACCTCGGTGCGTATCGGTGGCTTGCAGCTGTCCCGCGACTTCGGGGCGCGTCCCGACCTGGTCACCTACCCGCTGCCGGCCTTTGCCGGTGAGGCGGCGGTGCCCACCTCGCTGGACTTGTTCATCAACGGCTACAAGAGCAGTACCACCGAGTTGCAGCCGGGCCCTTACACCCTGACCAATGTGCCGTTCATCAACGGTGCCGGCGAAGCGGTGGTGGTGACCACCGATGCCCTGGGCCGGCAGGTATCGACCACCTTGCCGTTCTATGTCACCAGCAGCCTGTTGGCCAAAGGCCTGACCGATTACTCGGTGGCCGCCGGCAGCCTGCGCCGCGATTACGCCGTCCGCGATTTTGCCTATGGGCCGGGCGTCGCCACGGCGAGCCTGCGCCATGGCCTGTCTGACTACTTCACCGTCGAGACCCATGCCGAAACTGCCGAGTCGATGATGCTCGGCGGCCTGGGCGGCAACCTGCAACTGGGCACCTTCGGGGTACTCAACGCCGCCGTGGCCCAGAGCCGTTTCGACGGCGACACTGGCCAGCAGCTGGCGCTGGGCTACCAGTACAACAGTCGCCGGCTGGGCTTCAACTACCAGCGCATCGAGCGCCATGGCGACTATGCCGACCTGTCGCTGGTGGACAACCCCTACACCCGGCTGAGCCGACGCAGCGAACAGGCCACCGTGAGCCTCAACCTGGACAGCTACGGCAGCCTGGGCGCCGGCTATTTCGACATACGTGCCGGTGATGGCACGCGCACCCGGCTGATCAACCTGAGCTGGAGCAAGCCGTTGTGGGGTAACAGCAGCCTGTACCTGTCGGCCAACCGCGATGTCGGCGACAGCCAGTGGGCGGTGCAGGCGCAACTGGTGATCCCCTTCGACCTGCACGGCACCCTGGCCTTCAGCGCCGAGCGCAGCAAGGACGGCCAGGACCTGCAACGGGTCAACTACAGCCACGCGGTACCGGTGGGCGGTGGCGTCGGCTACAACCTCGGCTATGCCACGGGCGGTACCGCCGGTGACTATCGCCAGGCCGACCTGACCTGGCGGCTGCAGTCGGTGCAGTTGCAGGCCGGGCTGTATGGCAACCCCGAGCAGATGACCCGTTGGGCTGACGCCAGCGGCTCGGTGGTGCTGATGGATGCGGGGCTGTTCGCCGCCAACCGCATCGACGACGCATTCGTGGTGGTCAGCACCAACGGTTATGCCGATGTGCCGGTGCGCTACGAAAACCAGCAGATCGGCCGCACCGACCGCAACGGTCACTTGCTGGTGCCTTACAGCAGCGGCTACTACCGCGGCAAATACGAGATCGACCCGATGGAGCTGCCGGCCGATGTGCTGGCGCCGGAGGTGGAGCAACGCGTGGCGGTGCGCCGCGGCAGCGGCTACCTGCTGGAGTTCCCGCTCAAGCGCGTGCTGGCGGCGAGCCTGGTGCTGGTCGACGGCAACCAGCAGGAACTCAAGCTGGGCAGCCGGGTGTTGCACCAGGAAAGTGGCGCCGAAGCGGTGGTGGGCTGGGATGGCCTGGTGTACCTGGAGAACCTGTCGCCGAGCAATCATCTGCAGGTGAGCAAGGCCGATGGCGGGCAATGCCAGGTTGCGTTCGAACTGCCAGACGGGGAGGGGCCGATCCCGCTGATCGGCCCGCTGGTGTGCCAGTGAGGGCGGCGGCGCGTTGCCTGTGGTTGCTGGCCGGCTGGCTGCTGCCGGGCGCGGCCTGGGCCTTGTGCAGCTCGGTGGCGACGGCGCCGGCGGCGTTCGGCACGATCAATTCGACCCTGGTGCGCACCACGATACAGAGCGCTTCATCCAGCAACGCCGGGCTGCAGTGCACCGGCTCGTTGCTGTCGCTGCTGGCCACCAACGATCACTTCTATGCCACCATCACCTCCAGCACCAGCGGGCTGGTGGGGCCGACGGGTGATGTGATCCCCTACACGCTGTACGCCAACGCCACCACCAGTTACCCGATCAGCCGTGGTGTGCAGTTCGATTTCGCCCGTAACGGCATCATCGACGCCTTGGGGCTGCTCAATGGCACCACGCCCAAGAGCGTGCCGCTGTACCTCAAGACCGTGATCGGCGCCAACGTGGCGGCAGGCTTGTACCAGGAAACGCTGAACATCGCCTGGAGCTGGAACTACTGCGCGGGTATCGGCGCCTTGGGCGCCTGTGTGCTGGGGCGGGATATAGGCAGCGGCAACCAGACCCTCACCGTCACCCTCACGGTCAGCAACGACTGCCAGATCAGCAGCCCCAACATCAGCTTTGCCAGCGCGCCGGTGGTGGCCGGGTTCGGCACGGTGAACCAGAGCATCGGCCTGTCGTGCACCAAGGGCAGCAGCTACACGGTGGGGCTGGATGACGGGCAGAACGTGGCGGGTGGGCGGCGGCGGATGAAATCCAGCGCCGGCAACTACCTGGCCTACGACATCTTCAAGAGTGGTGGCAGCGTGCGCTGGGGGGTACTGTCGTCGGCGCGGCGCTCGAGCAGCGATGCCGATGTGAACCCCGGCAATGGCACCGGTACGGGCAGCCAGACGTTCAACTACAACGCCAAGGTGTATACCGACCAGGCCACGCCGCCGGCGGGGAGCTATCTCGACAATGTGATCCTGGACGTGCAGTTCTAAGCCGGCCGGGGGGGGCGTGGGAGCGGGCTTGCCCCGCGATTGGCGTCAGAATGCCTGGCATCGTTGCCTGACCTGGCGCCAATCGCGGGGCAAGCCCGCTCCCACGGTGGTTCAGCGCAGATCGTCGACCATCTTCAGTAAGGTCTCCAGCACCGCGCCCGCCAGTGCCTTCGACCGCTCGCCGGACCAGCCGGTACGCGGATTCGGCGCATCGTCATGGTCCTTGAACGGCATCTCCAGGGTCAGCGACAGGCAGTCATGGGCTTGGCCCACGGCGTTGCAAGCCAAGGTCATGTTGGCCTGGCCGGGTTCGTCGCGGGTGTAGCCGTACTTGGTTTGGAAGTCCGGCGTCAGGCTGCACAGCGTGCTGCGGAACTGCTCTTCGAGCTTGGCGATACGCGGCGTGTAACCCGGGTTGCCCTCGCAGGCAGCGGTGAATACGTGGGGGATTTCCTCGTCGCCATGGGCATCGACGAAGGCGTCCACGCCATGCAGTTTCATCTGGCTCTGGGCGAAGAACACCTCGGGGCTCAGCTCGACACTGGCGTCCTGCCAGGCGCGGTTGAGGTCTTTGCCCTTGAAGTTGGTGCGCAGGTGGCCGAGGAAGGCGCCGTCCGGGTTCATGTTGGGGATCAGGTACAGGTCGGCCTTGGCCAGCAATTGCTGGATGACTTCATCGTTGGCCTGCAGGCGATCGATCACGCCTTCCATGAACCATTCGGCCATGTGCTCGCCCGGGTGCTGCTGGGCGATGATCCACAGCTTGCGCTTGCCGGCGGCGCCGTCGCCGGCACGCAGCAGCGGGATGTCACGGCCCTGTACGCTACGCCCGCTGGCCAGCAGCGTTACGCCGGGGATCTGCCGGGCACGTTCGATCAGCTGGTTGTGGCGGGCGCGGGGGTAGGGTTCGAAGTAGGCGAACCACACCTGACCCTGCTCGGCCTTCAGTTCGAAGCTCAGCGCCTTGCCGTCGAACTGGCTGGGCACGCGGAACCAGGTCTGCTGGTCGTAGGAGGCCACGGCGTGGTAACCGGTCCAGGCGTTCTTGTAGGAAGACTCGGCAGCGTTATCCAGGCTGAAGCGATGGACCTGGCCAGGGGTGAGGCCGCTGACCTTGAAGTGGAACCACTGGAAGTGGCCACTGTTGGTGTCCGGGCGAATGTTCAGGTGGACCTGCGCGGGGTTGCTGGCGTCCAGCACCAGGATGTTGCCGGAATCGAAGTCACAGTCGATGTGCAGTGGGGACAGCGTCACGGTCATTGCCAGGCTCCTGTCTTGGCGTTGTTGTGACGGTACTGTACACCGCACGGTGGCGGCATTGTGCAGCGAATGCTCTCAAGGGCTGACGCGATCCCTTTAGGATCGCGAAGCCTTCAGGCCCACAAACCCAGTGCCACCAGTGCGGCGACACCCAGCCCGACGGCAATCGAACACCCACCCAACGACAATGCGGCGCGCCCTTGCCGATACCAGCCGTCGTCACCCAGTTGGCGTGCCGGCGCGAGCAGGCTGCGCCAGCGCAATTCGGTTTGCTGGAAGGCGTGCAGATGTTCGGGGGCCGCATCCAGCCAGCGGCGGAAGTCGATGCGTTCGCTGGCGGTCACTTCAGGGCTTTGCAGGCGTACATACCATTGCCCGGCAATGCTGGCCACGGCGTCGCCTTGTGCGCGGGTGGTCTGCAGGGCCTGGTTCATGTGGCGCTCGATGCTGATCAAGGGCAGGTCGAGGCGTTCGGCGATGGCGGCGAAGCCCAGCTGGTCGAGGCGGTTGAGCAGAAAGACTTGCTGCACCCGGCGCGGCAGGCGTTTGAGCGCATGCATCAGGTTGTCCTGAGCATGCTGCTCGGCGATTTGGGGGTCATGCTCAAGGGGCAGTAGCAAGCGGGTCATGAACGGCTCCTTGCTCATTGGGGGAGGAGTGGGGGCATCTTCCTTGACGCGAGATCAGCTTAAGCTTAACGAGATTGATTCTCAAGTGCTGATTCGGCAAAGATTTGTAATGAGCGTTCACGTCCTGACACAGTTTTGCTATCATCGCCGCCATTAACGATCTTCATTAGCCTGAAGAGCCAAAAAAAATGACCCGGCAAAAAGCCGGGTCAAAAACCGTGATTAGCCTGATGAGGAGATAATCTGAGCGTCCGACCTGAGGACGTTGCAGGTTATCCAGCGGGTCTTGCGACCTGCTGAGTGCAATAATAATCGTTATCATTTGCCAGTCAAATGATTTTTCCGGTTATCGGCAAAAAAATCTTCCTGACGCACTCCTTGTCCCCGGCAATCGGGGCTTTTGCCGTTCGTCGGCCGTCACGTTCTCCCTTCTATACCGCCCCTTGTTCCGTGGTTTTGCGCTGCTCCAGCAGGGCCCGCGCCATGTTGACCATGTGCATCAGGGCAAATACCACATCCCGCGTCGTGCCCTGCAGATGGGCGCCCGTCTCCTGGGCGGTGGCTGCCGCGCAGCGCAGCAAGGCCATGGCGTGTTCGTTCGCCTGCTCGCCGGTGACGCCTTCGCGCAGGGTCCACAGTGGGCGCTGCAGCTCCGACGGGGTAGGGGTGGGGTTGAGGTAGAAGTCGAGGGCGCGGCGGGCGGCCTCTTCGTCGAGATCTGTTTCTTCTTTTTTCGAATTGCTCATGACTGCACCTATGAAATCCGTTCCAGGACAATGAGCGAATGATGTTAGGTCATTCTGTATTATTTATATCTGCTAAGATAATTCAGGATGTGTATTGAAGCCATTCATCCAGTCCGTATCGTTCACAGCCATGGAAAACTGGATCGAATTTCTCTCTCGCTACAAGCGCGAGCACAACCTCAAGCAATATCAACTGGCCGAACGCTTAGGGATGACCCAAGGCGGTCTCGGCCATTGGTTGCGTGGCACGCGCCGGCCGACCCTGGAGACCGTCAACGAGAAGCTGGAGCAGCTTGGGCTGGTGTCTCTGGAGGCCAGGGTGATGGTGGTCGAACGGAGTATCACCCGCGAAAGCCGAGGCGTTTATGCGGTGGACCGGCCGTTGCCGGTGAACGCACTGCGCCATGCCAGTTTCCGCTTCCCGGTGTTGAGCTGGGCTGATCTGCAGGGGCCATTGCCCGAGTCCAGTGAAACCCAGGAACTGACTGGCTATATGCCTGCCGGCAATGCGTTCTGGTTACCGGTGGAGAATGACTCGATGAACGCCACCAGTGGCAGGAGCTTGCCGCAGGGGGTGCTGGTTTTGGTGGATGCCGGAATCGAGGTTGCGCCAGGCAGGCTGGTGGTGGCCCGGCAACCGGGCAAGCCAGCGGTGCTGAGGGAGTTGATCGAGGAGGGCGGGCAGCGGATGCTCAGGCCGCTGAATACCTTGTATCCCACCGTGCTGTGCGAGGAGGGGTGCGAGTTTTTGGGTGTTGTGGTGCGGATGCACGGGGTGCTCTAGGTTTGCTCGGGGACCGCGTTGGGGCTGCGAGGTGCCAGGCGGTAGACTTGCAGCGCTCTTGAGATCGAGCGCCGCCCGCGCGGCGCTTCGCGGGTAAACCCGCTCCCACAGTTTGTTTCGGGCCAGTCTTTCCTGGGCCATCACCTGGTCCGCCTTGTTGGTACGACGCGGTTTCAGTGTGGGCGTTGCCGCCGCCCCACATGACTCAAGGCATGCACCAAGGCAGGCACCGGTACTTTCACAGGAATAATTGGCCCGAAACAGACTGTGGGAGCGGGTTTACCCGCGAAGCGCCGCGCGGGCGGCGCTCGATCTCATAGGCGCTGCAAACCTTTCGGCGAGCGCATTGCAGCCATCACTCCCCCTCCAACTCCACCAGCACTGTCCCCTCGCTGACCATATCCCCTTCCTGACAGAACAATGCCTTCACCGTCCCGCCATGGGGCGCGCGAATGCTGTGCTCCATCTTCATGGCTTCAAGCACCACCAACGCGGTACCGGCCTCCACCACCTGCCCCGGCTCGACCAGCACACGCACGATGCTGCCGTTCATTGGCGCACCGAGGCCACCCTGATGACCATGGCTGGCTTCAGCAGCGGCAATCGGGTCATGCACGCTGACGGCATGCAGCTCGCCGTGCCATTGCAGGTACAGGGTGCCGCCCCGGCGCACGGCCAGATGGCGACGACGGATGCCGTCCTGGTCGTGGCACAGCTGTTCGCCAACCAGCTGGTAGGTAGACGGCGCAGTGCGCTCCAGGGCGACCGCCTGCTCATGCCCCTCACACTGCAAATGCAGGCTGCTACGCGCTGGCAACCCCAGGCGCAGCCCCTCGCGGGCGGCCCACGGCGAGGCCGGGTCATCCTCGCGTTGCAGGGCCGGCGCGCTTTGTAGCCAGGCTTCGGCGGCAGCTTCCCAGAACGGCGCGGGCAAGGCTTCGACCGCAGGCAGCAGGACGTCCTGGTGACGTGGAATGAACCCCGTGTCCAGTTCCGCCGCGGCAAACGCCGGGTGGGCGAGGATGCGGCGCAGGAAGGCGATGTTGGTCTTCAAGCCACCGATGGCGAACTCATCGAGCATCGCCAGCAGCCGCAGGCGCGCCTGCTCGCGGTCCTGGCCCCAGGCAATCAGCTTGCCCAGCATCGGGTCATAGAACGGCGACACCACATCGCCCTCGCTGACCCCGCTGTCCACCCGCCGCCCTTCACCCGGCGCCGACTCGCGGTACAGCGCCAGGGTGCCGGTGGCCGGCAGGAATTCGTTGGCCGGATCCTCGGCGTACAGCCGCACTTCGATCGCATGGCCGATCAGCGGTACCTGCTCCTGGGTGATCGGCAGCGCCTCACCACAGGCGACGCGAATCTGCCAGGCCACCAGATCAAGGCCGGTGATGGCCTCGGTGACCGGGTGCTCCACCTGCAGGCGGGTGTTCATCTCCATGAAGAAGAACTCGCCACGGGCGTCGAGCAGGAACTCCACGGTACCGGCACCCACGTACCCGATGGCCTGGGCCGCGCGCACCGCCGCCTGGCCCATGGCCTGGCGCAATTCCGCGGACAGCCCCGGGGCTGGAGCTTCCTCCACGACCTTCTGGTGGCGACGCTGGATCGAGCAGTCGCGCTCGTTCAGGTACAGGCAATTGCCGTGCTGGTCGGCGAACACCTGGATTTCCACGTGGCGCGGCTTGAGCACGTATTTTTCCACCAGCATGCGCGCATCGCCGAACGACGACTGTGCTTCACGCTGGGCCGAGGCCAGGGCGTCGGCCAGTTGGCTTTCCTCCTCGACCACCTTCATGCCCTTGCCGCCACCGCCGGCGCTGGCCTTGAGCAGCACTGGGTAGCCGATGCGTTCGGCGGCGGCGCGGAAGGTGTCGATATCCTGCGCCTCACCGTGGTAACCCGGTACCAGCGGCACGCCGGCAGCCTCCATCAGCGCCTTGGCCGCCGACTTGCTGCCCATGGCGTCGATGGCGCTGGCCGGTGGGCCTAGGAAGATCAGCCCGGCCTGTTCGATGGCGCGGGCGAAGCCGGCGTTCTCCGATAAAAAACCATAACCCGGGTGGATGGCCTGGGCGCCGCTGGCCTTGGCCGCGGCGATCAGTTTGTCGATCACCAGGTAGCTGTCGGCGGCCTTGCTGCCACCCAGGTCGACGCGGATGTCGGCTTCGCGGCTGTGGCGGGCATCACGGTCGGTGGCGCTGTGCACGGCCACGGTGGTCAGGCCCAGGGCCTTGGCGGTGCGCATCACCCGGCAGGCGATCTCGCCGCGGTTAGCGACCAGCAGGGTGGTCAACGTGGGACGGCTCATGGGCGCGGTTCCTTCTTCTGTTCGGTTTGCCAGGCGGGGCGGCGTTTTTCCAGGAAGGCGCGCAGGCCCTCCTGGCCTTCGGCGCTGACGCGTATGCGGGCGATGGTGTTTTCGCAATAGCGGCGCAGGGCCGGGCTCAGCTCGCCGTCGTCCACTTCGCGCAACAGGTCCTTGGTGGCGCGCAGGGCCTGGGGACTGTTGTTCAGCAGGTTGTCCACCCAGGCTTCGACCTGGGCGTCCAGTTCGCCGGCCGGGTACACCTCGGCCAGCAGGCCCAGTTCACGGGCACGTACCCCGCTGAAGCGCTCGGCGGTAAGGGCATAACGGCGTGCGGCGCGCTCGCCGATGGCCTTGACCACGAACGGGCTGATCACCGCCGGGGCCAGGCCGATGCGCACTTCCGACAGGCACAGCTGCGCGTCTTCGGTGCCGATGGCCATGTCGCAGCAACTGATCAAGCCCAGCGCGCCACCAAAGGCCGCGCCTTGCACCACGGCCAGGGTCGGGGCCTTGAGGCGGTGCAGGGCATACATCAGCTCGCCCAGTTCATGGGCGTCATCGAGGTTGGTATTGAAGTCCAGTTGCGCCGACTGCTGCATCCAGGCCAGGTCGGCGCCGGCGCTGAAATGCCGGCCACGGCCACGCAGCAGCAGGAAGCGCAGGCTGCCGTCTTCGGCCAGCCGGTCCAGCGCGACGATCAGCTCGCGGATCATCTGGGCGTTGAAAGCGTTGTTCTTGTCTTCCCGGCTCAGCCACAGGGTGGTGAAGCCGCGGGGGTCGTGTTCCAGCTCGATAGTGGCGAAATCGGTCATGGGTCACATCCGGAAAATGCCGAAGCGGCTCTGTTCGATCGGGGCGTTCAGCGCGGCAGACAGCGCCAGGCCGAGCACGTCGCGGGTCTGCGCCGGGTCGATGACACCGTCGTCCCACAGCCGGGCGCTGGAGTAGTAGGGGTGCCCCTGGTGCTCGTACTGGTCGAGGATCGGCTGCTTGAGCTTCTTCTCGTCTTCCAGGCTGAACACTTCGCCGCTGCGCTCGCTCTGCTCGCGCTTGACCTGGGCCAGCACGCCGGCCGCCTGTTCGGCACCCATCACGCCGATCCGCGCATTGGGCCACATCCACAAAAAGCGCGGGTCGTAGGCGCGGCCGCACATGCCGTAGTTGCCGGCACCGAAGCTGCCGCCGATGATCACCGTGAACTTCGGTACCTGGGCGCAGGCCACTGCGGTTACCAGCTTGGCACCGTGCTTGGCGATGCCACCTTCTTCGTACTTCTTGCCGACCATGAAACCGGTGATGTTCTGCAGGAACAGCAGCGGGATGCCGCGCTGGCAGGCCAGCTCGATGAAGTGCGCGCCTTTTTGCGCAGCTTCGGCGAACAGGATGCCGTTGTTGGCCAGGATCGCCACCGGGTAGCCGTGCAGGTGGGCGAAACCACAGACCAGGGTGGTGCCGAACAGCGCCTTGAACTCATCGAACACCGAGCCGTCGACCAGGCGCGCAATCACCTCGTGCACATCGAATGGCTGCTTGGCATCGGCCGGCACTACGCCATACAACTCTTCTGCGCCATACAGCGGTGCAATCGGTGCCTTGCATTGCAGTTTGCCGAGCTTGTGCCAGTTGAGGTTGGCCACGCTGCGTCGGGCGATGGCCAGGGCATGTTCATCGTTGTCGGCATAGTGGTCGGCCACGCCGCTGGTGCGGCAGTGCACGTCGGCGCCGCCGAGGTCCTCGGCGCTGACCACTTCACCGGTCGCCGCTTTCACCAAGGGCGGGCCGGCCAGGAAGATGGTCGCCTGCTGGCGCACCATGATCGCCTCGTCGGCCATGGCCGGCACATAGGCGCCACCGGCGGTGCACGAGCCCATCACCACGGCGATCTGCGGGATGCCCAGCGCACTCATGTTGGCCTGGTTGAAGAAGATCCGCCCGAAGTGCTCGCGGTCGGGGAACACCTCGTCCTGGCGTGGCAGGTTGGCGCCGCCGGAGTCCACCAGGTAGATGCACGGCAGGCGGTTCTGCAGGGCGATGGTCTGGGCGCGCAGGTGCTTCTTCACCGTCAGCGGGTAGTAGGAGCCGCCTTTGACCGTGGCGTCGTTGGCCACGATCATGCACTCCACGCCCTCGACGCGGCCGATCCCGGCGATCACGCCAGCGGCCGGTACGTCCTCGCCGTACACCTCATGGGCGGCCAGCTGGCCGATCTCGAGGAACGCCGAACCCGGGTCGAGCAGGCGGTCGATCCGCTCGCGGGGCAGTAGCTTGCCGCGTGAGGTGTGCCGCTGCTGGGCCTTGGGCCCGCCGCCCTGGTTGACCTGGGCCAGCAGGCCGCGCAGTTTCGTGACCTGCTCGAGCATGGCCGCGCTGTTGCCGGCGAACTCCGCCGAGCGCGGGTTGATCTGGGTGTGCAAGGTAGCCATGTGCGCCCGTTCCTTATGCTCAGCGGGTTTCGTTGAACAGTTCGCGACCGATCAGCATCCGGCGGATCTCGCTGGTGCCGGCGCCGATTTCGTACAGCTTGGCATCGCGCAACAGGCGGCCAGCCGGGAACTCATTGATGTAGCCGTTGCCGCCGAGGATCTGGATCGCCTCCAGGGCCATCTGTGTGGCGCGCTCGGCGGTGTACAGGATCACCCCGGCGGCGTCCTTGCGAGTGGTCTCGCCGCGGTCGCAAGCCTGGGCCACGGCGTACAGGTAGGCGCGGCTGGCGTTGAGCTGGGTGTACATGTCGGCGATCTTGCCCTGGATCAGCTGGAACTCGCCGATGCTCTGGCCGAACTGCTTGCGGTCGTGAATGTAGGGCACCACCAGGTCCATGCAGCTCTGCATGATGCCGGTCGGGCCGCCCGAGAGCACCACGCGCTCGTAGTCCAGGCCGCTCATCAGCACCCGCACGCCGCCGTTGAGCTGGCCGAGGATGTTCTCTTCCGGCACTTCCACGTCATCGAAGAACAGCTCGCAGGTGTTGGAGCCGCGCATGCCCAGCTTGTCGAACTTGTTGCTGCGGCTGAAACCTTTCCAGTCGCGCTCGACGATGAACGCGGTGATGCCGTGGGGGCCCTTGTCCAGGTCGGTCTTGGCGTAGATCACATAGGTATTGGCGTCGGGGCCGTTGGTGATCCAGGTCTTGCTGCCGTTGAGCACATAGCGGTCGCCGCGCTTTTCGGCGCGCAGCTTCATCGACACCACGTCGGAGCCGGCGTTGGGTTCGCTCATGGCCAGGGCGCCGATGTGCTCGCCGCTGATCAGCTTGGGCAGGTACTTGAGTTTCTGCTCGTGGGTGCCGTTGCGGTTGATCTGGTTGACGCACAGGTTGGAGTGGGCGCCGTAGGACAGGGCCACCGAGGCCGACCCGCGGCTGATTTCTTCCATCGATACCACGTGGGCCAGGTAGCCCAGGCCGGCGCCGCCGTACTCCTCCGCAACCGTGATGCCCAAGAGGCCCATGTCGCCGAACTTGCGCCACATGTCGGCGGGGAACAGGTTGTCGTGGTCGATTTGCGCGGCGCGCGGGGCCAGCTCGGCGGCGACGAAGGTGCGCACCTGGTCGCGGAGCATGTCGATGGTTTCGCCCAGGGCGAAGTTCAGGGTCGGGTAATGCATGTGGGGCACCTTTTGTTCTTGAAATGGGAGCGGTTGCCGCGGGGGTGGGGGGGGGGGGGGGGGGGGGGGGGGGGGGGGGGGGGGGGGGAGGGGAGGGGGGGGGGGGGGGGGGAGGGGAA
>NZ_JBMOWQ010000015.1:0-4705 GCF_049310485.1 Pseudomonas sp. GZD-209 | reverse complement strand
GGGAGCGGGCTTGCCCCGCGATGCCCGTCAGAACGGCCAGCTGATTTGCCTGGTCCGGCCTCATCGCGGGGCAAGCCCGCTCCCACAACGCCGTCATGTTTATGGTTGACGTTAACGTAAACCTGCCTTCCGACACTGTCAATCAGATCATCACCTTTACGTAAACGTAAATCTGCGCCAGAGTAATTGCCGCCTGCTTCAGTCATGCCCAGAACAACCACAAGAAGGGACAACCATGCCTCAACCAAGCTATACCCGCGGCCGCCAGGACCACCCGTTACTGACCCTGACCATCGGCCAGGCCTTCGACGCCACCGTGGCCCGCCATGCCGAGCGCGAGGCGCTGGTGGTGCGGCACCAGGGCCTGCGCTACAGCTGGCGCGAACTGGCCGTGCAGGTCGAACTGCATGCCCGGGCGCTGATGGCGCTGGGCGTGGCCGGCGGCGAGCGGGTCGGCATCTGGGCACCCAACTGCGCCCAGTGGTGCATCCTGCAACTGGCCACGGCCAAGGTTGGCGCGATCCTGGTCAACATCAACCCGGCCTATCGGGTGGGCGAGCTTGAGTATGTGCTGCGCCAGTCTGGCTGCCGCTGGCTGGTGTGCGCCGATGCGTTCAAGACCTCCGACTACCACGCCATGGTGCAGGCGCTGGTGCCGGAGCTGGCGAGCCACGCGCTTGGCCAATTGCACAGCGAGCGCCTGCCCGACCTGCGCGGGGTGATCAGCCTGGCCGCCGCAGCGCCGACAGGTTTCCTGCCTTGGGCAGCACTGGCCGGGCGGGCAGGGGAGATCGACCCGGTCATCTTCGAGCAGCGCCAGAACAGCCTGCAGTTCGACCAGCCAGTGAACATCCAGTACACCTCTGGCACCACCGGCGCGCCCAAAGGCGCGACCCTGAGCCACTACAACATCCTCAACAACGGCTACATGGTCGGCGAAAGTCTTGGCCTCACCGAACACGACCGCATGGTGATCCCGGTGCCGCTGTACCACTGCTTCGGCATGGTCATGGCCAACCTCGGTTGCATCACCCACGGCAGCACCATGGTCTACCCCAACGACGCCTTCGACGCCGAGCTCACCCTGCGCGCCGTGGCCGAAGAGCGCGCCAGCATCCTTTATGGCGTGCCGACCATGTTCATTGCCATGCTCGACCACCCGTCGCGCCCGCAGCTGGACCTCTCGACCCTGCGCAGCGGCATCATGGCCGGTGCCACCTGCCCGATCGAGGTGATGCGCAAGGTCATCGAGCAGATGCACATGGCCGAGGTGCAGATCGCCTATGGCATGACCGAAACCAGCCCGGTGTCGCTGCAGACCGGCCCCGACGACGAGCTGGAGCTGCGCGTGACCACGGTCGGGCGCACCCAGCCACAGCTGGAAACCAAGCTGGTGGACGCCGACGGCTGCATCGTCCCGCGCGGCGAAATCGGTGAGCTGTGCACCCGTGGCTACAGCGTGATGCTTGGCTACTGGGACAACCTGCAGGCCACCCATGACGCCATCGATCCGGCCCGCTGGATGCGCACCGGTGATCTGGCAGTGATGGACGATCAGGGTTACGTGCGCATCGTCGGGCGCAACAAGGACATGATCATTCGCGGCGGCGAGAACATCTATCCGCGTGAGCTGGAAGAGTTCTTCCATACCCACCCAGCGGTGGCCGAGGCGCAGGTGGTGGGGATTCCGTGCAGCAAGTACGGTGAGGAAGTGGTGGCCTGGGTTCGCCTGCACCCTGGGCACAGCGCCACGGCTGATGAATTGCAGCAGTGGTGCAAAGCGCGGCTGGCGCATTTCAAGGCGCCACGGCATTTCCGCTTCGTGGATGAGTTCCCGATGACGGTGACGGGGAAGGTGCAGAAGTTCAGGATGCGCGAGATCAGTGTCGAGGAGCTGGGAGGGTAGTGGGCGGCATCGCCCGATACACGAGCTCAACCAGCTCGACGAAGGTCACATAGGTTTGGATCTGGTGAGGAATGCAGATGTCGAATGCCTCCTCAATCAGCGCTTGAAGCTCTACCATGTCGAAGCTGTCCGCCCCCAGCTCGTCCATGGAGACGTCTGGCGTGATTCTGTATGACCACTGCTCGAGGAAGTTGGCGATGATCCAGAGCAGGCGAGCGGAGATGTAGAGCCGGGAGCGCATACCGAAGTCAGCCGTGAAAGGGTGGCTCCTCTGTACGCGCCTCGATACTGTCTGCGCTACTGGTAGAAATGCCAGGTGCGCCGTTCATGATTCTGTGCATTCACCCTGTAGGCGCCAGCGAGGCTGGCTCCTACAGGTACGCCGCACGAAACGCCGGGCGCCGTCTATCCTCTACCTCTCACCGGCGGCTCCTCGCTCGGCGGGTCGCCCA
The DNA here is from genome assembly GCF_049310485.1 of Pseudomonas sp. GZD-209. Lineage (NCBI taxonomy): Bacteria > Pseudomonadati > Pseudomonadota > Gammaproteobacteria > Pseudomonadales > Pseudomonadaceae > Pseudomonas > Pseudomonas sp. GZD-209. The sequence continues at coordinate 2,347 of NZ_JBMOWQ010000015.1, read as the reverse complement.
CCGTGGGCGGCACGGTCGGCTTGATCGGCAGCTCGTCCGGCTCTTGCTCGGGCACCGGCGGCGGCAATGTCGGGTCGTCGATGTTCGGGTCGGGTGTCTCCGGTGGAATGGGAATACTCATGGGCCTGACCTCGCGGGATGAATGAAGAGGTGTCGCAGGCTTCGACCCACGCCTGGCGCCATTCGCTCAATTTTATTGAACCCCACCCTCGAGCACGGCTCTGAACCCTTACCGCCACAATCCCCACGGAGCGAGTGCGATGACAGGTAGCGAGCCCTTCGAAAGCGTGCCCATGGCAGGCGACCACCCGGACCAGGCCATCAGCCTTTCCCAGGCGTTGCTGGCGCCACGCATCGTGATCGAGGACGCGACGCCCGTGCTCGACGGCGGCACCTTCGCCGCCAAGGCGGTGCGCGGGCACAAGGTCGACGTCAGCGCCAAGGTGTACGCCGACGGCCACGACCGCCTGGCGGTGATGCTGTACTGGCGCCAGGCCCACAGCCGTCGCTGGCACGCTGTGGCCATGCACTCGCCGGGCAACGACCTGTGGCTGGCCGACTTCACCCCCAGCGAGCTGGGCCTGCACCTGTTCAGCATCGAAGCCTGGATCGACCCGTTCGCCACCTACTGCCACGACCTGGAGAAGAAGTACGCCGCAGGCCAGGACGTGCAGCTCGAACTGCAAGAGGGCCGTGTGCTGCTGGGGCAGGGCATCCAGCGCAGCGACGGCCCTTTGCGCGAGCAGTTGCAAACCTTGCAGCAGCGCCTGCCGGGCTTGTCGGTGGATGACCAGGTGGCGCAATTGCTGCACCCCGATGTCACCCGGTTGATGAGCGAGGCCGAGCACCGCAGTTACCTCACCCGTAGCCCCGAGTTCCCCGTGGACGTGGATCGCGAAGCCGCGTTGTTCGCCAGCTGGTACGAGCTGTTCCCACGCTCGGTCACCGACGACCCCGAGCGCCACGGCACCTTCAACGACGTGCACCAGCGCCTGCCGATGATCCGCGACATGGGCTTCGACGTGCTGTACTTCCCGCCCATTCACCCCATCGGCCTGCAACACCGCAAGGGCCGCAACAACGCGTTGCAGGCCGAGCCCGGCGACCCCGGCAGCCCCTACGCCATCGGCAGCCCCGAGGGCGGCCACGATGCCATCCACCCGCAATTGGGCAGCCGCGAAGACTTCCGCCGTCTGGTGGCGGCTGCCGCCGAACACGGCCTGGAGATCGCCCTGGACTTCGCCATCCAGTGCTCCCAGGACCACCCCTGGCTGAAGGAGCACCCCGGCTGGTTCAGCTGGCGCCCCGACGGCACCATCCGCTATGCCGAGAACCCGCCGAAAAAGTACCAGGACATCGTCAACGTCGATTTCTACGCCCCCGAGGCGGTGCCCAGCCTGTGGCTGGCCCTGCGCGACGTGGTGGTCGGCTGGGTCGAGGAGGGGGTCAAGACCTTCCGCGTCGACAACCCGCACACCAAGCCGCTGCCGTTCTGGCAATGGCTGATCGCCAATGTCCGCAGCCAGCACCCCGAGGTGATCTTCCTCGCCGAAGCCTTCACCCGCCCGGCGATGATGGCGCGGCTGGGCAAGGTGGGGTACGCCCAGAGCTACACCTACTTCACCTGGCGCAACAGCAAGCAGGAGCTGCGCGAGTACTTCGAAGAACTCAACCAGCCGCCGTGGAGCCTGTGTTATCGGCCCAACTTCTTCGTCAACACGCCGGACATCAACCCATTCTTCCTGCACACCTCTGGCCGCGCAGGCTTTCTGATCCGCGCCGCGCTGGCGACCATGGGCTCAGGGTTGTGGGGCATGTATTCGGGCTTCGAGCTGTGCGAAGGCACGCCGCTGCCCGGCAAGGAGGAATACCTGGACTCGGAGAAGTACGAGATCCGCCCGCGCGACTTCAACCAGCCCGGCAATATCGTCGCCGAAATCGCCCAGCTCAACCGCATCCGCCGGCACAACCGCGCCCTGCAGACCCACCTGGGCGTGCTCTTTCTCAACTGCTGGAACGACCAGATCCTGTACTTCGCCAAACGCACCGCCGAGCGCGACAACTACATCCTCGTCGCCATCAGCCTCGACCCGCACAACGCCCAGGAGGCCAGCTTCGAGCTGCCACTGTGGGAGCTGGGCCTGGATGACAACGCCGACACCCAGGGCGAGGACCTGATGACCGGCCAGCGCTGGACCTGGCACGGCAAGACCCAGTGGATGCGCATCGAGCCCTGGCACCAGCCGTTTGGCATCTGGCGGATAGAGAAAATGCGCTAGGCCAATCGCGGGGGGAAACACACCCCCCCACCCCCCCCCACGGAAGCAGACCTCCCCCCCCCCCCCCC
>NZ_JBMOWQ010000014.1:0-10556 GCF_049310485.1 Pseudomonas sp. GZD-209 | reverse complement strand
GGTGCGTTAGACCAGTCGGGGTCCAATCCTCCCCCCATGATCTACCGCGTGGGAGCGGGCTTGCCCCGCGATCATCCTCGTGCACAAAACCGAACAGAAAGGAGTCGCACATGGCCAAGCGTTCCCGCCCGGCAGCCTTCATCGACGATCCCCTCTGGTACAAGGACGCGGTGATCTACCAGTTGCACGTGAAATCGTTCTTCGACGCGAACAACGACGGCATCGGCGATTTCGCCGGCTTGATCAGCAAGCTCGACTACATCGCCGAACTTGGCGTCAACACCCTCTGGCTACTGCCGTTCTACCCCTCGCCACGGCGCGACGACGGCTACGACATCGGCGAATACAAAGCCGTGCATCCGGACTACGGCAGCATGGCCGACGCCAAACGCTTCATCGCCGAGGCCCACAAACGCGGCCTGCGGGTGATCACCGAACTGGTCATCAACCACACCTCCGACCAGCACCCCTGGTTCCAGCGCGCCCGCCACGCCAAGCGCGGCAGCAAGGCCCGGGACTTCTACGTATGGTCGGACGATGAGCAGAAATACGACGGCACCCGGATCATCTTCCTCGACACCGAAAAGTCCAACTGGACCTGGGACCCAGTGGCCGGCCAGTACTTCTGGCACCGCTTCTACTCGCACCAGCCGGACCTGAACTTCGACAACCCGCAGGTGCTCAAGGCCGTGATCGGGGTGATGCGCTTCTGGCTCGACATCGGCGTCGATGGCCTGCGCCTGGACGCCATCCCCTACCTGATCGAGCGCGACGGCACCAACAACGAGAACCTGCCTGAGACCCACACCGTGCTCAAGGCAATCCGCGCCGAGATCGACGCCAACTACCCCGACCGCATGCTGCTGGCCGAGGCCAACCAGTGGCCAGAGGACACCCGGCCGTACTTCGGCGAAGGTGAAGGCGACGAATGCCACATGGCCTTCCACTTCCCGCTGATGCCGCGCATGTACATGGCTCTGGCCATGGAGGACCGCTTCCCGATCACCGATATCCTGCGCCAGACCCCGGAGATCCCTGCCAACTGCCAATGGGCGATCTTCCTGCGCAACCACGATGAGCTGACCCTGGAGATGGTCACCGACCGCGAGCGCGACTACCTGTGGAACTACTACGCCGAAGACCGTCGCGCGCGCATCAACTTAGGCATCCGCCGCCGCCTGGCACCCTTGCTGCAGCGCGACCGACGGCGCATCGAGCTGCTGACCAGCCTGCTGCTGTCGATGCCCGGCACGCCCACGCTGTACTACGGCGACGAACTGGGCATGGGCGACAACATCTACCTGGGTGATCGCGACGGCGTGCGCACCCCCATGCAGTGGTCGCCGGACCGTAACGGCGGTTTCTCCAAGGCCGAGCCGCAGCGCCTGGTGCTGCCCCCGATCATGGACCCGCTGTACGGCTACCAGACCGTCAACGTCGAGGCCCAGGCCCACGACCCGCACTCGCTGCTCAACTGGAACCGCCGCCTGCTGTCGGTGCGCAACCAGCAGAAGGCCTTTGGCCGTGGCACCTTGAAAATGCTCACCCCGAGCAACCGGCGCATCCTCGCCTATATCCGCGAGTACAGCGATGCCGAGGGCAACAGTGAAGTCGTGCTGTGCGTGGCCAACGTTTCACGCGCCGCCCAGGCCGCGGAGCTGGAGCTTTCGCAGTACGCCGAGCGGGTGCCGGTGGAGATGCTCGGTGGCAGCGCGTTCCCGCCCATCGGCCAGTTGCCGTTCCTGCTTACCCTGGCGCCATACGGCTTCTACTGGTTCCTGCTGGCCGCCCACGACCGCATGCCCAGCTGGCATGTGCAACCCACCGAAGGCCTGCCCGAGCTGACCACCCTGGTGCTGCGCAAACGCATGGAAGAGCTGCTCGAAGCGCCGTCCCGGGGCACCCTGGAAAGCGCGATCCTGCCCCAGTACCTGCCCAAGCGCCGCTGGTTCGCCGGCAAGGAAGGGCCGATCGACCAGGTGCACCTGCGTTACGGCGTACGCTTCGCCACCGCGACCTTGCCGGCATTGCTCGGCGAGCTGGAGGTGCACAGCAACGGGGTGGTGACCCACTACCAACTGCCGTTCGGGTTGCTGCCCGAAGAGCAGATCAACGCCGCGCTGCCTCAGCAACTGGCGCTGTCGCGGGTGCGCCGTGGTCGTCAGGTGGGGCTTATCACCGATGCCTTCGTCCTCGAACCCTTCATCCGTGCGCTGCTGCGCGGTTGCCAGGACGGCCTGCGCCTGCCCTGTGGCGACGGCCTTGGCGAACTGCGTTTCCAGTGCACCGAGCAGTTGGCGGCGCTGGCGCTCGATGAACAGAGCGAGGTGCGCTACCTGGGCGCGGAGCAATCCAACAGCTCGGTGGTGGTCGGCGGCAGCCTGGTGCTCAAGCTGATTCGCCGGGTCAACCCGGGGATCCACCCGGAGCTGGAGATGAGCGCTTACCTCACGGCTGCCGGCTTTGCCAATATCTCGCCTTTGCTGGCCTGGGTCAGCCGCGTCGACGATAGCGATCAATCAACCCTGCTGATGATCGCCCAGGGCTACCTGAGCAACCAGGGCGATGCCTGGGACTGGACCCAGAACACCCTGGAACGGGCGATCCGCGACGAGATGGAACCGACCCGCAACGAGCAGGAGGCGCACACCGACGCCTTGGCCGAACTCACCGGCTTCGCCGCCGTGCTGGGCCAGCGCCTGGGCGAGATGCACCTGCTGCTGGCGGCGCCCACCGGTGATGAAGCGTTCCAACCGCGGCCGAGCGATGCCGGCGACAGCGAGCGCTGGAGCCGGCAGATCAGCACCGAGCTCGAGCATGCCCTGGACCTGCTGGCCCAGCACCGCGATGGCCTGGACGGTGACAGCCAGGCCCTGGTCGACGACCTGCAGCAACAACGCCAAGGCTTGCGGCAGCACATCGACAACCTGGCCCGCCAGGCCCAGGGCGGGTTGTTGATGCGTGTGCACGGCGACCTGCACCTGGGCCAGGTGCTGGTGGTGCAGGGCGATGCCTACCTGATCGATTTCGAGGGCGAACCGGCGCGGCCGCTGGACGAGCGCCGGGCCAAACACAGCCCTTACAAGGATGTCAGCGGCGTGTTGCGATCCTTCGACTATGCTGCTGCCATGATCCTGCGCAGCGCCTCGGCGGTAGACCTCTCCGACGCGGCGCGCCAGGCCCGTCAGCGGGTTGCCCGGCAGTACCTGCACCAGTCGCGTCACGCCTTCGTCGAAGCCTATGGCCTGGCCACCGCCGCCATGCCCCATGCCTGGCAGCAGGCCGAGGGCGAGCGCGCCGCACTGGAACTGTTCTGCCTGGAAAAAGCCGCCTACGAAATCAGCTACGAAGCCGAGAACCGGCCGAGCTGGCTGGCCGTGCCTTTGCATGGCCTGCATGGGTTGATCAGCACCTGGGGGGAGTCATGAAGGTTTTCCTGATTGTGGCGGCGGCGTGGGAGCGGGCTTGCCCCGCGATGGGGCCTCAACCCTCATCGCGGGGCAAGCCCGCTCCCACGCCGCGCCCAAAAGCTCGTCAAGCAATCGTGTAAACACATGGAAAGGGGCAGTGAGATGAATGCAACCACGCGTGACAACGGCAGCCTTCGGCAACGGGACCTGGACGCCCTTGCCAGCGCCACGCACGCCGACCCGTTCGCCGTGCTCGGCCCGCACCCCGATGGTGCAGGCGGTCAGTTTATCCGGGCCTTCCTGCCCAACGCCCTGAATGTGCGCGTGCTGGCGCGCGATGGCGGGCACGTGCTCGCTGAAATGCAGCAACAGCGCCTGCCAGGGTTGTTCACCGCGCACATCAACGATGCCCAGCCGTACCTGCTGCAGATCGGCTGGGCCGGGGGCGAGCAGGTCACCGAAGACCCTTACAGCTTCGGCCCGCAACTGGGCGACATGGACATGTACCTGTTCTCCGAAGGCAACCACCGCGACCTGTCCGGCCGCTTCGGTGCGCAACCGACCCAGGCCGACGGCATCGACGGCGTTTGCTTCTCGGTGTGGGCGCCCAACGCCAGGCGGGTTTCGGTGGTGGGCGACTTCAACAACTGGGACGGCCGCCGCCACCCCATGCGCCTGCGCCACAGCGCCGGGGTGTGGGAATTGTTCGTGCCGCGCCTGGGTGTCGGCGAAACCTACAAGTACGAAGTGCTCGGCGCCGAGGGTGTGTTGCCGCTCAAGGCCGACCCGCTGGCCCGCGCCACCGAGCTGCCACCGAGCACCGCCTCTAAGGTGGCCGGCGCCCTGGCCCACGACTGGCACGATGAGCAATGGATGGCGCAGCGCGCCCAGCGCCACGCCTACAACGCACCGCTGTCGATCTACGAGCTGCACGCCGGCTCCTGGCGCTGCGAGCTGGACGATACCGGCGAGGTCGCGCGCTTCTACAACTGGCGCGAACTGGCCGAACGCCTGGTGCCCTACGTGCAGGAACTGGGATTCACCCATATCGAGCTGATGCCGATCATGGAGCACCCGTTCGGCGGCTCGTGGGGCTATCAGCCGCTGTCGCTGTTCGCCCCGACCTCGCGCTACGGCACGGCGGAAGATTTCGCCTTCTTCATCGACGCCTGCCACCAGGGCGGCATCGGTGTGATCCTCGACTGGGTACCGGCGCATTTCCCCACTGACGAACACGGCCTGGCGCGCTTCGACGGCACCGCGTTGTACGAGTACGACAATCCGCTGGAAGGCTTCCACCAGGACTGGAACACGCTGATCTACAACCTCGGCCGCAACGAGGTGCGCGGCTTCATGCTGGCCTCGGCGCTGCACTGGCTCAAGCATTTCCACATCGACGGCCTGCGTGTCGATGCCGTGGCGTCGATGCTCTATCGCGATTACTCGCGCAAGGCCGGCGAGTGGGTGCCCAACCGCCATGGCGGGCGCGAGAACCTCGAAGCCATCGACTTCATCCGCCACCTCAACGGCGTCGCGGCCCACGAGGCACCGGGCGCGTTGATCATCGCCGAGGAATCCACCGCCTGGCCCGGCGTCAGCCAGCCCACGCAACAGGGCGGCCTGGGCTTTGCCTACAAGTGGAACATGGGCTGGATGCACGACACCCTGCATTACATCCAGAACGACCCGATCCACCGCACCTACCACCACAACGAGATGAGCTTCGGGCTGATTTATGCCTACTCCGAGCACTTCATCCTGCCCATCTCCCACGACGAGGTGGTGCACGGCAAGCACTCGCTGATCGACAAGATGCCCGGCGATCGCTGGCAGAAGTTCGCCAACCTGCGCGCCTACCTTGCGTTCATGTGGGCCCACCCGGGCAAGAAGCTGCTGTTCATGGGCTGCGAGTTCGGCCAGTGGCGCGAGTGGAACCACGACAGTGAACTGGACTGGTACCTGCTGCAGTACCCCGAGCACCAAGGGGTACAGCGCCTGGTCGGCGACCTCAACCGGCTGTACCGCGAGCAACCGGCACTGCATGAACAGGACTGCCAGCCCCAGGGCTTCCAGTGGCTGATCGGCGACGATGCGCACAACAGTGTGTACGCCTGGCTGCGCTGGAGCAGCCAGGGCGAACCCTTGCTGGTGGTGGCCAACTTCACCCCGGTGCCGCGCGAGGGCTACCGGATCGGCGTGCCGTTCGGCGAACGTTGGCAAGAGTTGCTTAACAGCGATGCCGGGCTGTATGCAGGGTCGAACGTGGGCAACCTGGGGGCGGTGGCCAGCGATGAGATTGCCAGCCATGGGCAGCCATTGTCGCTGGCGCTGAACCTGCCGCCGTTGGGGGTGTTGGTGATGAAGCCAGCCTGATGGAATCATCGCGGGGCAAGCCCGCTCCCACGCTCAGACTGGGCTGCCCCTAAAGGTTGGACAAATCAGATTGGTATCCAACTTCTTGGGGGCAGTCCAGACCGTGGGAGCGGGCTTGCCCTGCGATGAGGCAGAACCTGCCTACCAGCGCATCCGCACGCCCAGGCTGCCAATCAGCCCATTCAGATCATTGTCATCCACATCGCTGCTGTAATCGGCACTGACGAACAGCGCCACGTTCGGCGTGACTCGCGCCACCAGCCCCAACCCCAGGTCCACCGAGGTCGAGCTGCGCGAGCTGGAGATCTTGTCGACCTGGTCGAGCTTCACCGAGTCGCTGTTGCTGAAGTCATACCAGACGTTGGTGCGTACATAGGGTTCGATCGGCATGCCGCGCACTACGTAGCGCGCCGACAGCTTGGCACCGACCCGGCCGCTCCAGCTTGGCTGGCTGTCGAACGCCTGCAAGGTTTCCTCCTGCACCTGGCTGCCCGGGAAGAACTGCTGGTTGATCAACTGCGCCTGGGGCTCGATCACCCAGCCGCCACCCAGGCCGATGGGGTAACCGCCCTCCACCGAGAAGGTCATCGCATGGCCGCTGTCGTCCACCCGCTGGCCGGCCTGGGAGCGGCCATTGACGTCGATGCGCGTGCCCATGGCCACGGCGTCCAGGTGCCAGCCCTGCTCATGGGTCATGCTCCAGTACACGCCCAGGCTCTCGCCGCTGAGGTTCACCGCATTGCGTTGCTTGTCACCGAGCAAGGGGCGCATGCCGTTGAAGCTGCTCTGCAGGTTGTTGTGGCCGACGAAGATCCCGGCACGGTGAACGTTGCCTGCGCTGGTTTCGCGCACGAACAGGTCGGGGCCGATCATCAGCTGCTGGCTGGGCGCCTCCAGCTGCGCCGGCGCCTGGGGCGTTGGCCGTGGTGCGCCGGGGAAGAACTGCGCCCACTGGCTGGCGATCATGTCGCTGGCCAGCGGGCCGTGGCGCTCGCTCATCTGCGTCGAGAATGCCGAGAGCATGCCCTGGTTGAGGCCATTGACGCTCAGCGGGTCGAGAGAGAGTTGCGGGACCTCGGGCTGTTCCAGGAACCGGGCGAAGGGTTCGCCCTCCTGCAGTTCGAAGGCGAAGGTTTCCACCGGGGTTGCCAAGAGCAGCGACGTGGAAACCGCGCAGCAAAAAGCTTCGAAACGCAGGGGGTTCGAGGTGCTTTTCATGGCGGATCTCCTGTTGTTGTGTGTTGGACAGCACGTTGAACAGCCGGGCAATCTGGCCTGATGTCACGGGCTGTACGACAAAAACAGGGGCGACCCAGACCAGCGCGCCAGCCTGCTTGAGCGCGCACAAAGGCGCGAGCTAGAGGCCCGGCACGAATTTTTACGTCTGTTGGTTCTGTTCAGCTAAGGAGAGGACAGGGCTTGCGTCAAGAATGTGTGAAGGCTTTGGTAAGGGTTCGTTGAGTGATTCAAGCCATTGAATTTGTACAGAATTGGCGAGGCCATATCGTCAATGGTGATTTCTCGCCGGGCGGCTATGCCGAATCGTTGCTACAGGCGCACTTCCACTGCCAGCGGCAGATGATCGGACAGGTGTGTCCAGGGCTTGTGGCCGAGGATCTTCGGCCCATGGCTGTCGGCGTTGCGCAGGTAGATACGGTCCAGGCGCAGCAGTGGCAGACGCGCGGGATAAGTGCGGGCGAGCAGGCCGTGATGGCGTTCGAAGGCTTCGTGCAGGCCCTGTTGCCGGACCAGGGTGCGATTGCCGTGCAACTGCCAGTCGTTGAAGTCACCGGCGATGATCACCGGGGCGTCGGCGGGCAGTGCATCGAGCAGCTTGCTCAACAGTTGCAGCTGTTTTTGCCGATGGCTTTCCAGCAGCGACAGGTGCACGCAAATGGCATGCACCGGTGGTTGCCCGGGCACGTCGAGCACGCAGTGCAGCAGGCCGCGCCGTTCGGGGCCGGTGATCGACACGTCGAGGTTGCGGTGTTCGATGATCGGGTACTTGGACAGCAGCGCGTTGCCGTGGTGGCCGTCTGGGTACACCGCGTTGCGCCCGTAGGCGAAGTCGCTCCACATGCTGTCGGCGAGGAATTCGTACTGCGAGGTCTGCGGCCAGCCGGGGTAGCGGCTGGCGTGGCGGTCGTGGCTGCCGAGCACTTCCTGCAGGAACACGATATCGGCCTGGGTGCTGCGCACCGCCTCGCGCAGCTCTGGCAGGATGAAGCGCCGGTTGAAGGCGGTGAAACCCTTGTGGGTATTGACCGTCAGCACCTTGACCCGGTGCACGGCCGGGGCTTGGTCGACGCTGGCGAAACCTGGACTGCCGGCTTCGGAGTTCACGGGGGCTCCTCAAGGACAATGGCTGGCGTGGCGTGGGAGCGGGCTTGCCCCGCGATGGCGTCAGCAAAGCACTGCGATGTTGCCTGATCAGACGCCATCGCGGGGCAAGCCCGCTCCCACAGAGCCCGTTCCACAAAGCCCGCTCCCACGCAGTGTAGGACCGAAAAGGCCCATTGCAGGTTCACTCCTCCTCGCGCTGCAACACCATCAACAGCAACGACCGCCCCTGCACCTCGAACACCGTGTCGAACTGCAGATGCTGCGGCTTGCGCAGCTCCGGCCGATCGGTGTCGACCAGGCAGCTCCAGTATTCGCCCTGCGGCACCGCCGGCAGCTTGAACGGCACCACGTCGTGGTAGGCGTTGACGATCAGCAGCAGGGTCGCCTCGGCCCCGGGGCGGGCAATGCCGCTGACCTGGGCGCGGCCGTCCATGAGCATGCCCAGGCAACGCCCGTGCGGGTCTTCCCACTGCTCCACGGTCATCTCGCTGCCGTCCGGGGCCAGCCAAGTCACGTCCTTGACCCCGATCGCCTCGTTGTAGTCACCCACCAGAAAGCGCGAGCGGCGCAGGATCGGGTAGGCCAGGCGCAGGCGGGTCAGGCGCTTGACGAAGGCCTGCAAGGCCTTGCCGTCCTCGTCCAGATCCCAGTTGACCCAGCCGATCTCGCTGTCCTGGCAATACGCGTTGTTGTTGCCGTGCTGGGTGCGGCTGAACTCGTCGCCGGCGACGATCATCGGCGTGCCCTGGGCCAGCAGCAGGGTGGCGAAGTAGTTGCGCATCTGGCGCATGCGCAGGGCATTGATCGCAGGGTCGTCGGTCGGGCCTTCGACGCCGCAGTTCCACGACAGGTTGTTGTTGGTGCCGTCCTGGTTGTTCTCGTCGTTGTCCTCGTTGTGCTTGTCGTTGTACGACACCAGGTCGCGCAGGGTGAAGCCGTCGTGGGCGGTGACGAAGTTGACCGAGGCGTAGGGCCGCCGGCCACGGTTGTTGAACAGGTCGCCGGAGGCTGTGATGCGCGCGGCGAAGTCGGCGAGCATGCCTTCGTCGCCTTTCCAGAAGCTGCGCACGGTGTCGCGGAAACGGTCGTTCCACTCTGCCCAGCCGGGGGCGAAGTTGCCCACCTGGTAGCCGCCGGGGCCGCAATCCCAGGGCTCGGCGATCAGCTTGACCTGGCTGAGCATCGGGTCCTGGCGGCAGGCGACGAGGAAGCCGTGGCGTTCGCTGTAGCCATCGTGGTAGCGGCCGAGGATGGTTGCAAGATCAAAGCGGAAGCCGTCCACATGCATTTCGCCCGCCCAATAGCGCAGCGAGTCGGTGACCAGTTGCAGCACGCACGGGTGGCTCAGGTCGAGGGTGTTGCCGGTGCCGGAATCGTTGATGTAGAAGCGCTTGTCGTCGGGCTTGAGGCGGTAGTACGAGGCGTTGTCGATGCCGCGCATCGACAGGGTCGGGCCGCGCTCGTTGCCCTCGGCGGTGTGGTTGTAGACCACGTCCAGAATCACTTCCAGCCCGGCGTCGTGCAGGTGCGCAACCATCTCCTTGAACTCGGCGATCTTGCCGCTGGCCAGGTAGCGCGGGTGCGGGGCGAAGAAGGCGATGCTGTTGTAGCCCCAGTAGTTGTTCAGGCCCTTGTCGAGCAGGTGCTGGTCGTTGACGAAGGCATGGATCGGCAGCAGCTCGATGCTCGATACCCCAAGCGCCTTGATGTGCCCGAGCAGTTCGTCGTTGGCCAGGCCCGCGAAGGTGCCGCGCAGCGCCTCGGGCACCGCCGGGTGGCGCATGCTGATGCCGCGGGCGTGCGCCTCGTAGATGATGGTGCGCTCCCAGGGGATCTGCACACGTTGGTCGCGGCCCCAGGTGAACGCCGGGTCGATGACCTTGCATTTGGGCACGAAGGGCGCGCTGTCGCGCTCGTCGAACGACAGGTCGTCGTCGGGGTGGCCGATGGTGTAGCCAAACAGCGCCTCGGACCATTTCAGCGTGCCCACCAGTTGCTTGGCGTAGGGGTCGATCAGCAGTTTGTTGGGGTTGAAGCGGTGGCCGTTCTGCGGTTCATACGGGCCATGCACGCGGTAGCCGTAGACCAGGCCAGGGTGTGCGTCGGGCAGGTAGCCGTGGTAGATCTCGTCGGTGTACTCGGGCAGCTCGATGCGCTCGAGCTCCTGTTCGCCGGTTGAATCGAACAGGCACAGTTCGACTTTGCTGGCGTTGGCCGAGAACAGGGCGAAGTTGACCCCCAGGCCGTCCCAGGTGGCGCCCAGCGGGAAGGGCATGCCTTCGCGGATGCGCGACGGGGCGACGGAGCGGGTTTTCTTCGGGGTGCGGGGGCTCATGGCGGTCCTCGTGGTGCGGGGGGAGGGGTATCGGGGGGGGGGGGGGGAGGGGGAGGGAAGAATAAAAGCAAGGTGAAATAGGGAGGACTCACATA
>NZ_JBMOWQ010000013.1:0-691 GCF_049310485.1 Pseudomonas sp. GZD-209 | reverse complement strand
ATGAGCAAAACACACCCCCCCCAAAACACGGGGCTGGTTGGGGGAGCCCTCCCCCCCCCCGCGATGAGGCCGGTACGGCTTACCTGGGGTTCAGCCCGCCGCCGGCTTTTTCGCTGCCTTTGGCTTCTTCGCCGCCACAGGCTTTTCTGCAGCCACCGCCGCTTTCGGCTTGGCCGCCGCCTTCTTGCGCGGTGCGGCCTTGGGTGCTAACGCTTCAGCCTCGGCCAGCTTGCGGGCCATCTCCCAGTGGCGGATTTCCTGGCCCGCCGGCTTGCCCTCCGATTCCCAGATTTGATAGGCGAATTCGCGAACACGTTTCTCTTCGACACTCATCACGACGCTCCTGGATGCAGTTAGGCATGATCAATCAACACGTTGACCGGAAACTCCGCCAGTACGGTGCTCAACTTCAGCTCCTTTGAAGGGCTGACAGCACCGCCAGCGAAAAGTCCCGAGCAGTTGGCAGGCGACAAGGCAAACGGCAGGATCAGCCGCGTATCGTCCCAGTTCTGTGCCGGGATCAATGGGGTTGTGGCGTTGCCCAGCAAGCTGCTGGCAAGCCGTGGTGCGACAACGATGGCGCGCTGCTCCTCGCCCAGTCGGGCGAAGGCCAGCACCTTGTCGGGGGGGGGGGGGGGGGGGGGGGGGGGGGGAGGGGGGGGGGTGCGTAGTGGAGAGCGGGGGGGGGGGG
>NZ_JBMOWQ010000012.1:0-20372 GCF_049310485.1 Pseudomonas sp. GZD-209 | reverse complement strand
CCGCCGCCAACCCCCCCCTCCTCTTCCCTCCCCCCCCCCCCCCCACCCCCCCCCCCCCCCCCCCCCCCCCCGGAACAGTTCGGGATGGCTCATGCGACAGTCCAGCAGCCGGGCGATCAGTGCCTGCTTGATGCGCCCGTCCTGCCAGTGGCCAAGCAGTGCGGCCAGGGGCGTGCTGGCGTCCAGGCTGGCACGCCTTGCAGCGTAGTCCACCGGGCGACGATTGTCCGGGTCGACCAGGCTGAAGTCCCAGTACTCGTTGCCCTGGTACAGGTCGGGCACGCCCGGCGTGGTCATGCGCAGCAGGCATTGCGCCAGGCTGTTCAGCGCGCCGGGGCAGGCGATCTGCCGCGCCGCCTCGTGCAGTGACTGGCGCAGCTGCTGGTTCTGCGCGTCCAGCAGCAGGCCGTTCACATAGGCGGCGCAGGCCTGTTCATAAGCCTCGTTCGGCGCCGCCCAGCTGCTGCGCAGCTTGGCCTCGCGCAGGGCCTTTTGTTGCCAACCGCCGATGCGCTCGGCGTAGTGGCGCAGTGCGTTGGCGTCATGCAGGTCGAGCGCCAGCGGCCAGCTGCCGAGCAGGGTCTGCCACAGCAGCAGCTCATCGCCCGGGCCGGGCGCGGCGCCATCCTCCAATGCCTCGCGCAGCGGCGCCGCCAGTTCGCGCCAGTGCTCCACCCGGCTGGCCAGCCAGGCCCCGCGCTCGCTGAGCACCGCCAGGCGCGCCCGGCAGTCTTCGCCACGCTTGTGATCGTGGGTGGCGGTGGTCAGCAGGTTGTCGGGGAAGTCGCGCAGGCGGCGCTGGGCTTGTGTGTGAAACCACCCTGGGTCGGCACTGAAACGCTCGGCCTCGAAGCCCACATCGTTGCGCGACAACAGCCGGGCGCTGCGGTAGAACGCGGTGTCTTCCACGGCCTTGGCGGCGGTTGGCGCGGTCAGTTGCTGGAAGCGCACGCAGGCGTGACGCAGGTGCTTGCGTGGTCGGCCCGGGGGCAGGCGTCGCCAGGGCTGGCCGCCGAGCCACTGCGCCAGGTGCTCGAGCAGCGGCCAGTCGGCCTCGCTCAGTGACTGGCGGGCATCCGCGAGCGCTTGCTGGAAGAACCCCTCGTCCTCGGCCGGGCGTCCACAGGCGTTGATGTAGGTGCGGTACACCGGGTAGTGCTCGGCCAGCGCCTGTAGCGCGCGGCGGATGGCACCGAGGGTGAGGTCACGGGTCATCAGGTCGTCGCGGGCCACCTGCAGCAAGGCCAGGGCCACCGACTCGCAGTCGCCGGCCAGGCCGGCGTTGAGCACCAGGTGGCGAGCCTCGCGCACTTCCTCGGCAAATGCCGGCCGTTCGCTGACGGCGCTCCACAGCTCGGTCAGCGGTGCCTCGCCCGCCGGGTCGTGTTGCAGCAGCGAGATCTGGTTCATGAACTCGTAGCCGGTGGTGCCGTCGGTGAGCCAGTCGCGGTGCAGGTGTTCATCGGCGCCGAGGATTTTCTCGACGTAGATCGGGAAGTGCTCCACACCCGCCTGCAACGGTCGGCGCGCCAGCAGCCCGTCGACCCGCCGGCGCAAGTTGCGGCAGTAGCGGCGCGGGTCGGCCAGGCCGTCGATATGGTCGATGCGCAAGCCATCCACCAGCCCGCGCTCGATCAGCTCGAACAGCTTGGCGTGGGTGGCCTCGAACACCACCGCACGCTCCACCCGCAGGCCGCCCAGTTCATTGATGTCGAAAAAGCGCCGCCAGTTGATGTCGTCGGCGGCGGTGCGCCAGCTGGCCAGGCGGTAGGTCTGGCGCTCCAGCAACTGGTGCAGGCGCTTGAAGCCGGCTTCGGTGCGGCTGTCGAAGGCGGCCAGGGCGCCTTCGAGGCTGGCCCCGGCCTCGACCACCAGGGCCAGGTCGCGGTGCAGCGCCACGGCGTCGGCCAGCGGTTCGGCGGCCTCGTGCAGGGCGCTGAAGTGTTGGGCCAGGGCCTGCAGCCGTGGGTCTTCGGCACGGCCGAGAATGCGCCCGTAGTCCAGTGGGCAGATCGGGAAACGATGCGCGTGATGGGCGACCTCGAACCGGCCATGCTCGGCGTCGAAGGTCAGGGGCATGTCACCGTTGAGCAGCGCCACGCCATAGTCGCTGCCGAGGAACGGCAACAGCAGTTGCCCGGCCAGCAGCGGGTCGCTGGAGTGCCACTGGATATCGAAGAACTCGGCATAGGGGCTGCGTCGGCCCCAGGCCAGCAGACTCTGCCACCAGGGGTTGTCGGCGCCGCCCACGGCCATGTGGTTGGACACCGTGTCGAGGATCAGGCCCATGCCATGCTGGCGCAAGGCGGCCACCAGGCGCTCCAGCGCGGCCTCGCCGCCCAGCTCGGGGTTGACCCGGGTCGGGTCGACCACGTCGTAGCCGTGGCGCGAGCCTGCACGGGCGGTCAGGATCGGCGAGGCATATACATGGCTGATGCCGAGCTGGGCGAAGTAGGGCACCAACGGCGTCGCGTCATCCAGGGTGAAGTCGCTGTGCAGCTGCAGGCGCAGGGTGGCGGTTAGCGGCTTCATCGATCACGCTCCCAGGCTTGTTCGCGGGCCTGGGCCAGCAGCTCCAGGCGCCGCGCTGCGTCCTCGTCGTCGAGCAGCTCGAGGGCCGTGGCCTTGAAGCGGCGCCGCCAGTTGGGGTGGCCAGCGGTGGTGCCGGGCAGGTTGGGTTGCTCGTCGCAGCCCAGCAGGTCCTCCAGCGGTACCAGCACCAAGGGGGCGCGGGTGTGGCCGAGGTAACGGATCGCCGCGTCGATCAACGCCCGGTCGTCCGGCAATGGGCCGTAGTTGTGCTCGAGGGTGCGACGCAGGCCGTCGCGCTCCAGCGCCCGGCTATCGCGCCAGTGCCCTTCGCTGGTGGCGTCGATCAGTTGCAGGCGGTTGTGCCAGTCGATGTCACGGGCTTGCAGCCAGCCGGCCAGCGGCGCCAGGTCATGGGTGCCGGTGGTGGCCAGGGCGTTGTCCGGCCAGTCGAGGATCGGCTTGAAGCGCCCGGGCGCATCCTGCTCGAAGGGCAGCACGCGCATGCCCAGCACGGCCTTGGCCGCCAGGCGCTCGCGCAGGCCTTCGGGCACGGTGCCCAGGTCCTCGCCGAGGATGATCGCCTGGTGCCGTACCGATTCCAGGGCCAGCAGGCGCAGCAGGTCGTCGAGCGGGTAGTTGAGGTAGGCGCCCTCGCGGGCAGTGGCGCCACGGGGGATCAGCCACAGCCGGCGCAGGCCCATCACATGGTCGATGCGCAGGCCGCCGGCATGGGCCAGGTTGGCCCGCAGCATCTCGATGAAGGCGCGGTAGCCGTTGCGTTTGAGGCCTTCGGGGGAGAAGGCGCAGATGCCCCAGTCCTGCCCCGCGCGGTTGAGGATGTCGGGCGGTGCGCCGACCTTGAGGTCGGCCAGCAGTTCGTCCTGGCGGCTCCAGGCCTGGCTGCCGGCGCCGTCGGCGCCCACCGCCAGGTCGGCGATCAGGCCGATCGCCATGCCGTTGCTGCGCGCCGCGTCCTGGGCGCGTTGCAGGCTGCGTTCGCTGAGCCACTGGCAGAACGCGTGGAATTCGACACGGGCCGGGTAGGCGGCGGCGAAGGCTTCGACTTCCGGGTGATAGGGGTCGTGCCAGGCCTTTGGCCAGTTGCGCCAATCGGCGCCCAGGCCCTGGTCCACCGCCTCGCTTTGCAGCACTTCGAAGCGGCAATGGTGTTCGAGCCGTTCGCCGCCGGCCTCGCGGAAACTGGCGAAGTCTGCGCGCAGCGGGTGGTCGCCCTGGCTGAAGTCCTGGTACAGCGCTTCCAGCAAACGCTGGTGGGCCTTGGCGGCGCGTGGCCAGTCCACCAGTGGCTGTTGCTGCAGGTCTTCCAGTGTCTGCGCAAGCCCGCAGGCCTCGATGGCCATGCGCACGGCGCGTTCGCCCAGCAGGGCTGCGGGGCTGGCGTACAGCGCGTTGAGCAACAGCCGGCTGGACGGTGAATAGGGGCTGAAGTGCTGTTGGTCGAAGGCCGACAGCGCGTGCATCGGGCTGATCGCCAGGGCATCGGCGCCGCGCTCGGCGGCACTGCGCGCCAACTGCTCCAGCGCCAGGCAGTCGCCATAGCCGCCATCGTCGGGGCGGCGCAGGCTGTACAACTGCACCGCCAGGCCCCAGCAGCGCGGTGGCGGTTCGCTAATGGCATCTTCGAGCGCGTGGCAGCGCTGCGGCGCCACGGCGAGGGTGAAGGTGCGGCCGTCGATGGCCAACTGGTGATAGCCGGTCGGCAGCCCACCCGGCAGGCGTGCTTGGGCGTCCAGCACCAGCGTGCGCTGGCTGGCGTCCTCCAGGGTGCAGTGCACCTGGCTGCCGGCGCTGAACCAGCGTTGCAGGCCGAGGGGCTGGTCGACATCGACGGTCAGCAGCGGGGGCAGGTGTTCGCTGTCTTCGGCCTGCTCGACCAGGCGCAGGCTGCTGGCGATGGCCTGGTCGTCGTCAGCGGGGTGGCCAAGGGCTTGCAGCACATGGCGCAGCACCTCGTCGCTGACCTGCTGCGGGCGGTTGTTGGCGTCGATCCAGTCGCGGGCCAGGCCGACGCGGGCGGCCAGGCGGTGCAGGGGCTGTTCGCTCATGGCGTCTCCGGTTCGGGGGGCAGCAGGCTGACCACGCAGCTGTGCGCGGCGAGTGTCGAGTCGGGGTGGGCGTTGTCGCTGCTGTCGTACAGGTGCAGCGCCTGGGCCGGCAGTTGCACGGCCTGGGGCTGGGCGCCGAGGTTGAGGTCGATACGCAGCTGCTGGCCGTTGCCCAGGCGCCAGCGTGCGGTGAGTGCCTTGTCGCCCAGCACCTCGGTGCCGAGTGCGCGGGTGCCGGGCAGGTGCGGGATGAGGTGGCGTTTACGCAGGTCGAGCAGTTGCTGATAGAGGCCGTGCCAGCCGGCCAGCACGTCCTTGTGCTGCGGCCGGGAACGTTCGAAGGTGGTTTCGGCGTTGGGGTCGGGGATCTGTTCGCGTCTGGCGGGGTCGGCGAAGGCGTCGAAGTGGGCGAACTCGCCACGCCGGCCCTCGCGCACGGCATCGGCCAGCGCGTCGTGGAAGTCGGTGAAAAACAGGAACGGCTTGCAGCTGCCGTCGTCGTCGCCCATGAACAGCAGCGGGATCATCGGCGCCAGCAGCAACAGCCCGGTGGCCGCGCGCAAGGCCTGGGGCGGGCAAAGGCGGGTAAGGCGCTCGCCCAGGGCGCGGTTGCCGACCTGGTCGTGGTTTTGCAAAAACAGCACGAACGCGCTGGGTGCAAGGTGGCCGCTGGGTTCGCCCCGTGGCGTGCCATGGCGGTTGGCCTGGCCCTGGAACACGAAGCCTTCGGCCAGGCAGCGTGCCAGCTGGTCGATCGGCCGCTGCTGGTAGTCGGCGTAGTAGCCTTCGGTTTCGCCCGTCAGCAGCACGTGCAAGGCGTTGTGGCCGTCGTCGTTCCACTGAGCATCGAAGCCCTGTTCCAATAGCGCGGCCTGGTTGTGTTCGTTTTCCAGCACCAGCCAGATCTGCCGGCCCGGCGCTACCGCCGCGCGCACCCGCTGCGCCAGTTCGACGAGGAAATCCGGCTGGTCGATGGCGTGCACCGCATCCAGGCGCAGGCCGTCGCAGCGGTAGTCGCACAGCCACATCAGCGCGTTCTGGATGAAGTACTCGCGCACCGCTGGCCTGCGAAAATCGATGGCCGCGCCCCAGGGCGTCTGCCGGTCCTGGCGAAAGAACGGGCTGGCGTACTGGTGCAGGTAGTTGCCGTCCGGGCCGAAGTGGTTGTAAACCACGTCCACCAGCACCATCAGGCGGTGGCCGTGGGCTTGGTCGATCAGTGCGCACAGCTCCTGCGGCGTGCCGTAGCTGTGCTGTGGGGCGAACGGCAGCACGCCGTCATAGCCCCAGTTACGCTCACCGGGGAACTGGCCCAGCGGCATCAGCTCGATGGCGCTGATGCCCAGCGCGGCCAGGCGTGGCAGCGTCTCGGCCACGCCGCTGTAACCGCCGAGCAGGCCCACGTGCAACTCCTGGATCACCGCCTCGTGCCACGGGCGGCCCTGCCAGGGGTGTTGCCATGGGTAGCCGGCAAGGTCCACCAGCTCACTCGGCCCCTGCACGCCCTCGGGCTGATAGCGCGAAGCCGGGTCGGCCACCTTGAGCTGCCGGTCGATCCGCAGCTGATACCGCTCACCGGCCTGGCAGGGGGCAACGCCGACGTACCAACCGTCATCAACGGGCGACAGCTCAACGGCGGGCTGCCGCTCGACTTCCACGCTCACGCTGCGCGCATCCGGCGCCCAGAGGGCAAAGCGCGCCGACGTGGCGTCCACTACCTGCGCGCCATGCCTGTGCATCGTCCGCTCTCCGCTCAGTAGTGGGCGATCTGGGTCTGCCTGACCAGGTCCTCGTACAGCCGCGCGTAGGGTTCCACCGCCTGGCACCAGTTGAAGGGCTGGGTCATCGACAGGCAGCGCATGGCGTTGAGCAGGTGCTTCTTGCCGTACACATAGAAGGCGCGGCTCAGCGCTTCGCGGTAGCTGTCCAGGGTCGAGTCGTTGAACAGGAACCCGGTGACGCCGTTCTCGATGGTGTCGGCCAGCCCGCCGGTATTGCGCGCCACCGGCAGCGAGCCGAAGCGTTGCGCGTACATCTGGCTCAGCCCGCACGGCTCATAGCGCGATGGCATCAGCAGAAAATCGCTGCCGGCGAACATCCGCCGGGCATCGGTTTCGTTGAAGCCGATGCGCACGCCGATACGGCCCGGATGACGCAATGCCAGCTCGCGCATGGCCTGTTCTTCTTCGGGCTCGCCACGGCCGATGATGGCGATCTGGCCGCCTTGCTCGACGATGTAGTCGGCCACGCCCAGGGTCAGGTCCAGGCCTTTCTGGTAGACCAGCCGCGAGACCACGGCGAACAGCGGCCCCTTGGACGCGTCCAGGCCGAACAACTCGCGTACCTGCTGGGTGTTGCGCGCCTTGCCGTCCCAGTCGTTGAGGCTGAAGTTGTGCACCAGGTGCCCGTCGGTGGCCGAATCCCAGCTCTCGTCGATGCCGTTGGGGATACCGCCGAGCAAGCCTTGCTGGGCCTTGCTGGCGAGGAAACCGTCCAGGCCGCAGCCGAACTCGGGGGTGGTGATTTCCCGGGCGTAGGTGGCGCTCACCGTGGTGATGTGGCTGGAGTAGGCCAGGCCCGCCTTGAGGAACGACAGCTTGCCGTAGAACTCCATGCCTTCCTGTTGCATGGCGTGGTCGGGGATCGCCAGCTCCGGGCTGCAGGCGCGGCTGTACACACCCTGGTAAGCCAGGTTGTGGATGGTGAACAGGGTCGGGGTGCTCAGCCCGCGCCAGTGCATGTAGGCCGGGGCCAGGCCGGCCGGCCAGTCGTGGGCGTGCACCAGGTCGGGGCGCCAGTGGGCCATGCCTTCACCGGCGGCAATTTCTGCGGCGGCCAGGCCCAGGCGGGCGAAGCGGATATGGTTGTCTGGCCAGTCGCGGCCGTTGTTGGCGCCGTAGGGGGTGCCTTCGCGCTGGTACAGTTCGGGGCAGATCAGCACATAGATCACCAGGCCATCGGCCAGGTCCATGCGGCCGATCTTGCACGGTGGCAGTGCCGCGTGGCCGCCCAGTTCACCGACGATATGGATGGGGTTGTCGCTCTCCATCACCTGGGGGTAGCCAGGGATCAGCACCCGCACATCGTGCAGGTGGGCCAAAGCCCGCGGCAGGGCGGCGGACACGTCGCCCAGGCCGCCGGTCTTGACCAGGTCGGCGATTTCCGAAGTGACGAACAGGACCTTGCGCTTGTTGGGGTTGTGCTGGCGCTGGGCGCCGGGTGCCTTGACTGTCGGGGCGAGGCTGGGTGGCAGCGGCTCGCGGCTATCCGATTTGAATGCATCTACGTGAGGTTCGACAGCGGCACTGATCATACTTCTCTCCGTCCCTTGTTTTTGCGGGTGCGGGCACCCGTTGCGTTATTTCGTGCTGGTTCTCTCTGATCGGTGGTGCATCTTCGTAGTGCGGTCCTTGCCCGATATCGGTGCGCGCAGGCACGGCACGCTCGGCAATCCGGCCGAAAAGCGTGTAGACGGGTGGGGGTGGGTGGGCCTGGCGTGAGGAAGTCCCTTTGCGTTGGCCTACTTAGCTCCTGACCTGCCCGCATTTCGGAAAGTTCGACTTTTTTACGTCACTTTTTCCGAGCAAAACGCGGGCCGAATCTGGAGTGTAGGGGACGAAACGACATTCTTGTGACTTGCTGGTCATTTTTCTGATGACCGTTCGTCCCCGCAAACGTTGGCGGGTGTTACAAAATTTGTACAGGTAGGGAAGTGCCTGGTCGGCGGGTAGGGCGGGGGGTGAAAACGGGCAGGGCGGGGAGCCGCTCGGCTCCCTGCGCAGGGGCGGTGACTCAGAGGCTGGCGGGCTTGCCTTGCAGGCGGGCCTGTTCCAGCAGTTGGTTCAAGTGCGCCACTTGCTGGCGCAGCTGGTCACGTTCGTCCTTCAGCTGACGCAGTTCATCACGGCGTACGGACACGTAGAGGGTCTGGGTGGGAGTGGCAGGCATCAGGGTACCCATGAGCACACCTCGCAGGGCTGGCTGGTGACAAATCAAAGCGTAGTCGCTTCACGCGGCGCGCATTCTGAATTCTTTCCCTGGCCATGGGAACTTTTTTGTTTATCGTGGTCTCGCCGTTCGTCGGTGAACCCTCTGCGGGTACGCTGGACTAATCTGAAATCCTTAACGGCTGTAATCCATTTCTAACGGGAGCGTCACCACATGCAACTGGGAATCGTCGGGCTGGGCCGCATGGGCGGCAATATCGCAAGGCGGCTGATGCGCGCCGGCCACCGCACCGTGGTGCATGACCGCAACCGTGAAGCGATCACCGGGCTTGAGGGCGAGGGCGCGCAAGGGGCCCACGACCTTGGCGCGCTGGTGCAGAAGCTCAAGGCGCCGCGCGCGGTGTGGGTCATGCTGCCGGCGGGCGAGCCCACCGAGCAGACCATCGCCCAGCTGGCCGAACTGCTGGAGCCGGGCGATGCGATCATCGACGGCGGCAACACCTTCTATAAAGACGACATGCGCCGCGCGGCCGAGCTGGCCAAGCGTGGCCTGCATTACCTGGACGTGGGCACCTCCGGTGGCGTGTGGGGCCTGGACCGCGGCTACTGCATGATGATCGGTGGCGAGAAGGAGGTGTTCGAGCGCCTGGAACCGCTGTTCAAGGCCCTGGCCCCCGGCGTCGGCGACATCCCCCGCACCCACGGGCGCAGCGGTGAGCACGAGCGCGCCGAGCACGGCTACATCCACGCCGGCCCGCCGGGCGCCGGCCACTACGTGAAGATGGTGCACAACGGCATCGAGTACGGCCTGATGCAGGCCTACGCCGAAGGCTTCGACCTGCTGCGCAGCAAGGGCGGCGACGAACTGCCCGAAGACCAGCGCTTCGACCTCAACCTGACCGAGATCGCCGAAGTGTGGCGCCGTGGCAGCGTGGTCACCTCCTGGCTGCTGGACCTGACCGCCGACGCCCTGGTTGCCGACCCACAGTTGTCCGCGTTCAGCGGTTCGGTGTCTGACAGTGGCGAAGGGCGCTGGACCATCGATGCCGCCGTGGAGCAGGCAGTGCCGGTGCCGGTGCTGTCCAGCGCGCTGTTCGCCCGCTTCCGCTCGCGCCAGCAGCAGGGTACTTACGGTGACAAGATCCTCTCGGCCATGCGCCTGGGCTTCGGTGGCCACGTCGAGAAGAAAGGCGAATGACCAAACCAAACATCCCTGCCGCTCCACCCTGCACCCTGTTCCTGTTCGGCGCCAACGGCGACCTGGTCAAGCGCCTGCTGATGCCGGCGCTGTACAACCTGAGCCGTGATGGCCTGCTGGACCGCAACCTGCGCATCGTCGGGGTCGATCACAATGCGGCCAGCGCCGAAGCGTTCGCCGAGCGCCTGCATGCCTTCATGCTGGAGCGTGACCAGGGCCGCGAAGGCAGCGAGCGCTGCCTGGACGACAAGCTCTGGGCGCGCCTGGCCAAGCGCCTGGACTACCAGACCGGCGACTTCCTCGACCCGGCGACTTACCAGGCCCTGGCCAAACGCATCGACAAGACCAGCCACGGCAATGCCATCTTCTACCTGGCCACCTCGCCACGCTTCTTCCCGGAAGTGGCCCAGCGCCTGGGCGATGCCGGCCTGCTCGACGAGTCCGCCGGGGGCTTCCGGCGGGTGGTGGTGGAGAAACCCTTCGGCACCGACCTGGCCAGCGCCGAAGCGCTGAACGCCCGCCTACTGAAGGTGATGAACGAGCGGCAGATCTACCGCATCGACCATTACCTGGGCAAGGAGACGGTGCAGAACATCCTGGTCAGCCGTTTTTCCAACGGCCTGTTCGAGTCGTTCTGGAACAACCATTACATCGACCACGTGCAGATCACTGCGGCCGAGACGGTCGGCGTCGAGACCCGCGGCGCCTTCTATGACAGCACCGGCGCCCTGCGCGACATGGTGCCCAACCACCTGTTCCAGCTGCTGGCGATGGTCGCCATGGAGCCGCCGGCCGCCTTTGGCGCCGATGCGGTGCGTGGCGAGAAGGCCAAGGTGATCGGCGCCATCCGCCCGTGGACGACGAAGATGGCACTGAAAAATTCGGTGCGTGGCCAGTACACCAGCGGCAAACAGGGGCGCAAGCCGCTGGCCGGTTACCGCGACGAGCCCAATGTTGGCAAAGACAGCCAGACCGAGACCTACGTCGCCCTTAAAGTGATGATCGACAACTGGCGCTGGGCCGGCGTGCCGTTCTACCTGCGCACCGGCAAGCGCATGAGTGTGCGCGACACCGAGATCGCCATCTGCTTCAAGCCCGCGCCTTATGCGCAGTTCCGCGAAAGCGAGCTGGAGCGGCCCAAGCCCAACTACCTGAAGATCCAGATCCAGCCCAACGAGGGCATGTGGTTCGACCTGCAGGCCAAGCGGCCCGGGCCGGAGCTGGTCATGGAAAACGTCGAGCTGGGGTTTGCCTACAAGGACTTCTTCCAGATGACCCCGGCGACCGGTTACGAGACCTTGATCTACGACTGCCTGACGGGCGACCAGACCCTGTTCCAGCGTGCCGACAACATCGAGAACGGCTGGCGCGCGGTGCAGCCGTTTCTTGATGCCTGGGCCAGCGAGGCGGGGGAGGTGCATGGGTATGCGGCCGGGGAGGATGGCCCGGAGGCTGGCAACGAGCTGCTGACCCGCGACAAGCGCGAGTGGCACAACTTGGGTTGATGGTTGCCTGCACCGGCCCTATCGCGGGGCAAGCCCGCTCCCACGCTTTGGACCACCCCCAAGGCTTAAGTTGGTGTCCAACTTCTTGGGGGCAGCCCACTTCCGTGGGAGCGGGCTTGCCCCGCGATGAGGCCGACTTGGGCGGAACGACTAGCGCCCCCCAGGCATCCAACCTCAGGCCCACACGCCAAAGGAGCCCGGATGCCTGCCCCCATCGAAGACTACGCCCTCATCGGCAACTGCCGCAGCGCCGCGCTGGTCAGCCGCGACGGCGCCATCGACTGGCTGTGCCTGCCACGCTTCGACGCCCCGGCCGTGTTCGCGGCATTGCTGGGCAACGAAGAAAACGGCCGTTGGCGCATCGCCCCCAGTGACCCGGTGGAGCACTGCACACGCCGCTACCTAGACGACACCCTGGTGCTGGAAACCCACTGGACCACCGCCAGCGGCCGGGCCCGGGTGCTCGACTGCATGCCCCTGGGTGACAGCAACGCCATCGTGCGCATCGTCGAAGGCCTGGCGGGCGCAACCGCGTTCGAGATGGACCTGGTGCTGCGCTTCGACTACGGCCGCAGCGTGCCCTGGGTGGAGAAGATCGACCCGCTGACCCTCAGCGCGGTGGCCGGCCCCGACCGGCTGATACTGCGCAGCAGTGTCGAAGCCCATGGCCAGGACCATCACAGCGTTGCGCGTTTTCGCGTGCGCGCTGGCGAGCGCCAGGTGTTCAGCCTTTGCCACCAGCCCTCGCACCTGCCCGTTCAGCCCGGGTGCGATGTCGATCATGACCTGCAACAGACCATCGCCCAATGGCAGGCCTTCGCCGCCCGCTGCCCGGACGTCGGCCCCTACACCCATCTGGTGCGCCGCTCGCTGCTGACGCTCAAGGCCATGACCTATGCGCCCACCGGCGGCATGGTCGCCGCCGTCACCACCTCGCTGCCCGAGCGCGTGGGTGACGAACGCAATTGGGACTACCGCTACTGCTGGCTGCGTGACGCCACCATGACCCTGCTGGCCCTGATGAACCTCGGCTACTTCGACGAAGCCCAGGCCTGGCGCGAATGGTTGCTGCGCTCGGTGGCCGGCAACCCCGAGCAGATGCAGATCATGTACGGCCTGGCGGGCGAGCGTGACCTGCCCGAGTTCAGCCTGCCCTGGCTGGCGGGCTACGAGCACTCCCGGCCGGTGCGCGTCGGCAATGCCGCCTCCGAGCAGTTGCAGCTCGATATCTATGGCGAACTCGCCGACGCCATGACCCAGGCCATCAAGGGCGGCCTGCCGCGTCATCCGCGCAGCTCTGCCATCGCCCGGCTGATCCTGCCCTATGTGGAAAGCATCTGGCACGAGCCTGACGAAGGGCTGTGGGAGGTGCGCGGCGGCCGTCAGCATTTCGTGCATTCCAAGGTCATGGCCTGGGTTGCCTTCGACCGCGCCGCCAGCCTGGCCGAGACCACCGAGGAAGACCGCGAGCGAGGCAGGCACTACCGGCGCGTTGCCGAGCAGATCCGCGCTGAAGTCTGCGCGCGTGGCCTGGACCCGTCCGGGCAGCACTTCGTGCAGGCCTATGGCTCGACCGAGCTGGACGCCAGCCTGCTGCAGATTGCCCTGACCGGTTTTTTGCCGGCGGATGATCCGCGCTTTCTGCGTACCCTTGAGCAGGTCGAACAGCGCCTGTTGCGCAACGGCCTGCTGCTGCGCTACGACAGCGACAGTTGCAGCGATGGTCTGACGCCGGGGGAGGGTACGTTCCTGGTGTGTTCGTTCTGGCTGGCGGATGTGTATGTGCTGCTCGGGCGTCAGCAGGATGCGCAAATGCTGTATGAGCGGTTGACTGGGTTGTGCAATGACGTCGGGCTGCTGGCCGAGCAGTACGACCCGGTGGGTAAGCGGATGCTGGGGAATTTTCCGCAGGCGTTCAGCCATATCGGGATTATCAATACGGCGTTGAATCTGCACCGGGCGCGGTGTCCGGTGCGGGATAGGGCGCATAGGGCTGATCGGGATAGTGGGTGAGGGCTACCAGGTGCTCGCCGGAGGATTTGCAGCGCCTATCAGATCGAGCGCCGCCCGCGCGGCGCTTCGCGGGTAAACCCGCTCCCACAGTTTGTTTCGGGCCAATGAGTCCTGTGAAAGTACCGGCGCCTGCCTTGGTGCATGCCTTGAGTCATGCGGGGCGGCGGCAACGCCCACACTGAAACCGAGTCGTATCAACAAGGCTGACCAGGTGATGGCACAGGAGAGACTGGCCCGAAACAAACTGTGGGAGCGGGTTTACCCGCGAAGCGCCGCTCGATCTCATAGGCGCTGCAGCTCTATCGCCAGGCACCTGGTGGCCTTCACCCTGTCTCCCGCCCTGCACCTGGTAGCCCAGACTCAATCCGAAGACGAGCACCAGATCGCTATGACATGATGACCGGCCCCGCGCACATCTACTCCCGCATCGAAAAGGACTGCCCAATGACTTCATCGCCCCCCGACGGCCTGCCGGTCTACCGCCTGATCACCGGCAAGGACGACGCCAGCTTCTGCCAGCGCATTTCGCAACTGCTCGCCTTGGGCTACAAGCTGCATGGTTCGCCCAGCGTCACCTTCGATGCCAACCTGGGCCACGTGATTGCCGCCCAGGCGGTGCTGTGGCCGCCGGTGAAGGAATGAGCGCAATCACCCTGCGACAGGCCGTCGTCGAGGATGCCGACGCCATCGCGGCGCTGGTCAACGAAGCCTACAGCCCTTACATCGCCAGAATGGGTCGCAAACCGGCACCGATGCTCGACGATTACCAGCAGGTCGTGCGCGAGGATGATGTGTTCGTTGCCACGCTGGCCTCGCGCATCGTCGGGCTACTGGTCATGCGTCGGGAAGAGCGCGAGCTGCTGTTGGTGAACGTCGCTGTGTTGCCCGCATGCAAAGGGCAGGGCATCGGGCGGATGCTGATGGACTTCTGCGAGGCACATGCCCGCGCCGCCGGGTGTGAAGCCATCCGGCTCTATACCCATGAGCGGATGACCGAAAACATCGCTATCTATGCCCGACTGGGCTATCACGAGACGCATCGGGCGGCGCAGGACGGGTTTGAGCGGGTGTTCATGCGTAAGTCATTGCTATAACCACGGCCTGCGCATTACTTGTGGGGCCGGCTTACCGGCGAACAGGCCAGCACAAGAAGGTCACTGCAAAGCGTCCCCCGCTACCTTGGCCTTCCCACCAACGCCGCCCCCGCACAGGCCGCCGCAATCGCTGCGATCCCCACACATTGCAGCAGGCTCAACGTCTCTCCCAGCACCAGCCAGCCGGCAATCGCCCCGGCAGCCGGCGAGGCGCTGAGCAGCACGCCGAACACGCTCGGCGGCAGGTGGCGCATGGCGAACATGTCCAGCAGGAAGGGCAGGGTGCTGGACAGCAATGCCACCGCCAGCCCCACGGCCAGCACCGTGGGTTGCAGTAGCTGGCTACCAGCCTGCAACGTGCCCAGCGGCACCCCGAGCATCGCCGCCACCAGCATGCCGCTGGCCACCGCCTGGCGGCCATGCACCGCCACTCGCGTGCCCAAGGTCACGTACAGTCCCCAGGCCAGCGCGGCGGCCAGGGCATAGGCCACGCCGCGCAGGTCCAGCCCGTCTGCACCGGCACCCCAGGGCAGCAGCACCAGGCCGAACGCCGACAAGGCGATCCACAACAGGTCGATTCGCCGCCGCGAGCTCAACAATGCAACGCCCAGTGGGCCGATCACTTCGATCGACACCGCGATGCCCACCGGGATGTACAGGAACGCCCGGTAGATCAGCAGGTTCATCAAACCCATCATCAGGCCGTAGCCGACCAGGTCGCGCAGGTTGGCCTGGCGCCAGATGCGCCACGGGCGCAGCACTACCAGTAGAATCAGCGCCGAGATGCCCAGGCGCAGCGCAGCCACGCCTTCCGGCCCCACCAGCGGGAAGATGGCCTTGCCGACGGCGGCGCCCGATTGCACTGACACCAGCCCCAGCAGGGCGGCAAGAATGGGGGTGAATGCCCTCGGGTTGGCTTGGCGCACAACGACCTCCACGCAGATTCGTGGCAGGATTCTACTGCGCCGGCCCCGAAGCATTGGCTGTATAACGCGCCGCAGGATGAGTGAATTGCTTTTTTCGGACCCTGAACATGAATGATTTGCCCAAGCGCCCGCTCGACAGCTTCGACCAGGCGATCCTGCGCATGCTGCAACAGGACAACAAGACCTCGCAGCGGGTGATCGCCGAGGCCATCGGCCTGTCGACCCCCGCCGTGCAGCGCCGCATCACCCAGCTCGAAGCCAGTGGGGTGATTCTTGCCAATACCGCCGTCATCGCCCCGGAAGCGCTGGGCCAGGAGCTCACCGCCATCGTCGAGTCGCGCCTGTGCGACGACCGCTCGCTGGTGATGGACCGCGCCAAGCGCTACTTCGCTGGAGTACCGGAGGTACAGCAGTGCTACTTCGTCAGTGGCGGGGTGTCGTTCATCATCGTCATGCTGGCGCGCAACGTCGCGCATTTCGAAAAGCTGGTCAGGCAACACTTTGCCGGCAACGACGATATCCAGACCTACCGCACGCTGATCGTGCTGGACAAGGTCAAGGTGGGGTTGGGGGTGGCGTTCCAGGCTGATGCTGGGTAGCAGGAACATATGTGACGCATCGGGTCACACATGATACTTTGCTGTCTGTGACTCATGGGGTCACACTCGCGCCTCTCGCACTGAATGGATACGGCGCGCCCCATGATCATCAGCTTTCGCCACAAAGGATTGCGGCTTTTCCACGAAACGGGCAACACCCGCGGCATCCAGGCTGCCCACGCCCAGCGCTTGAAGCGCCAACTGCAGTTTCTCGATAGCGCTCTCGTCGCCGACGACATGAGTGTGCCGGGCTGGCAGTTGCACCCACTCAAGGGCGAGCTGGCCGGCTTCTGGTCAGTCAGCGTGTCAGGCAACTGGCGGGTGGTGTTTCGTTTTGCGGGTTTCGATGTCGAATTGGTCGATTACCTCGACTATCACTGATCAGGAGGCTTTCCATGGCTATGTTCAACCCGCCTCACCCCGGTGAAACCCTGCGCGAGGACGTGTTACCCGCACTGGGCCTGACGGTAAAGGCCTTCGCTGCGCACCTGGGCTTTTCCCGCGAAGCGCTGTCCCGCGTACTGCATGGCCGGGCGGCCGTCTCTCCCGACCTTGCCGTGCGCCTGGAGATGGCCGGCATCAGCACCGCGCGGCTGTGGCTGACCATTCAGGTCGACTACGACATCTGGCAGGCGCGACAGCGCCAGCAACCAGTAATCACGCGGCTGCACCAGGCGGCCTGAAGCGCCGCGATCAGAAGATATCCGAACGGGTGGCAAGGTGATCAAAACGGCCTATCCTGCCTACTGATCCCGAGGCCAGGGAAAAGGGCCGTGCAGGCCCTTTTGCCTTTTTGATGACAGAAGGAGCCTGCCATGCCCCGCCACGCCGCCAATCCCCAATCCCATGACGCCGGTCTGCTGCGCTGGCTCGGCGAAGCATTCACTGCCACCGAGCGCCAACACATCCTGGTAGAGGCCCTGGCTACCCGTAACAACAGGCTGGTGGATCCCTACAGCAGCGATGATTACCGGGTGACGTTCGATGACGAGCAGGTGCTGATCGAGCGCCATGACGAAAAGGACCGGCCTGCTGTGCGTGTACCGCTGGACGCATTCATCGCGGCACTGCAGGCAGGGCAGCAGCCCGGCGCCTGACCGGGCTTCCCCCTTTCACACATCGCTGTCACTGACCACGCAGTGCGCGACCCCTTTGACACCACTGGCGTGGGCGCTCACATGGCGCACCTTGAACCCAGGGCTCTGCACCGTGGCCTTGGGCGTCCAGCCATCGCCGTTGTCGACCTGGTAGCTGATCGAACCATCGGCATGCCAGGCCAGGCGCAGGCCGTACTGGTCGTTGCGATTGGGCGCGTTGAGGAAGTGATCGCTGATGACGGCAGTGTCGTTGACGAAGGTGCGCAGGTGGAACGTGCGCTGATCGCTGCCGTTGCTCTGTGGTGAGCTGGACAGGAACAGGGTGTAGTCCTCGCGCTCGTCCTGGGCGGCGGCGAGGATCACCGAGGGCACCCATTTGTCGCCGGTGTGGTTTTCCTCGATGCTCACCTGGCAGGTCAGTTGACCGCGGTCGCCCACGTATTCACGCAGGAAGTTCTCGTAGTGACCGTATGGCACATCGAACGGCAAGCGTTGGCCCGGCGTGCAGCCAAGCAACAGCCCCAGGCCAGCCATACCCACTGTTTTTGCGAGATGCTTCACGTTGCGTTCCTTGCTTTGCGAGGGGTATTTGCCAAGGCTCAGCCGTGCACGGGCCGCAGGAAGCTGCGTTCGTAGCTCTGGATGAAACGCTGCTCGGTGGCCAGGGCGAAGGCGGCGCTGCACTCGGGGTCGGTTTCCGACGCCGTGCGGTACTGCTCGTAGGCGGCCAGGCTGGGGAAGCTGAACAGGGCGTAGGCGACGTTGTTGGCGCCTTCGCTGGGCAGGAAGTAGCCGTGGTGAGTGCCGCCCATGCGATTGACCAGGCCAATCCACAGCTTGCCGTAAGCCTCGAAAGCAGGGATCTGATACGGGTCGATGATGTACTTGAGGTGGCAGGTGATCATTGCACGCAATCCTTTGGGTGAGCCGGGGAGGCTCACCTTACAGGGGGCGGCGGCAGGCGTCGATGGGTGTTACGGCGTGTCCGCCTGGCGCCAGATCAGCTTCTCGGTGGGGTAGCCCTGCTCGCGCGCCCGTTGCAGCAACTGCTCGCGGGTCTGGCTGCTGACCGTCGGGCTGCGCGACAACAGCCACAGGTATTCGCGGTTGGGGTGGCCGACCAACGCCACGCGGTAGTCCGGGTCGTGGTACAGCACCCAGTACTCGCCCTTGGTCAGGTCGGGCGCCAGGCGGCTGAACCAGTTGTCGAAGCGCACCCACAACTTGTCGGTGCGCCCGGGCACCTGTGCCTGGGCGATACCGTGGGCGCTGTTCCACTGGCCGTCCTGTTCCTTGCAGCGGTTGTCGACGTCGATCCGGCCATCCGCGCGCAGCCCATAGCGCGCTTCGGACTGCACGCAATTGCGCTGGAAGAACATCGGCAGCCGCGCCAGCTCGTACCAGGTGCCCTGGTAGCGTTGCAGGTCGACTTGCTGGGTGGTGGGGGGCGGCAGCTGCTGCGCTGAGCTGGAGCAACCGGCCACTGCGAGGGTCAGGCAGGACAGCAGCAAAGCCGTGCGCATCGTCATGGGTACCTCCTGGCAAACTGAAGGGTCACCTGATGTTCGATGCGCAGGCCGGGCAAAAGGTTTTACCGGATCAACGCGAAGTTTCTATGCGCAGCACTTCGGTGTAGATGGCGTCCACCGTCTGGTCGACCTTGAGGTTCTTCATGCGTTTTTGCAGCTCGGGGTCTTCGACCTTGACTACCTGCAGCTTGCCTTCCGGCGGCAGCAGGCTGACTTCGTGGGTGTTGAGGTCGATCTTCTTGATCTGCGAGGTGACCTTCACCTGACGGAAAGCTTCGCCACCGGGGTTGGGGTTGTCCTTGGTGGCGCGGATGGTGCCAGCCTCTTCCGAGGCTTTCGGTGCGCCGCCGACGTTGGTGTTCAGCACGTAGGCCACCGCGCGGGTCACATAGATGTCGACCTTGTCGCCGACCTTGAGGTTGGGCAGGGCCTTGGCTTGTTCCGTGAGCTGGAAGGTCACGTCCTTGTCATGGGGGCCCTTGACGGTGACCTGGCGGTTGGCCTGGTCGATGGCGGTAACCTGCGTGCTGACATGGCTTTCCAGCGCTTCGCTGGCGATGGGCAGTTGGGCGGCATGGGCGGTGAAGCTGGCGGCGGACACTAACGAGGCGAGCGCAATGGCGCGGGCGAGGGAGCGGGTTGGATTCATTGGCCTGTCTTCCTTGTGATCGATACCGGTGAGTGGCATGCGAGGTTCAAGCATAGTCACAGGTTGGCCAGTGTGTGAGCGACCTGGTGTCGCTGTGGCCTCAGGCCAGCGTGTGAGTGGCGGTCAGCCGCTGCGACTTGCCCTGCGATACTGTCGGGACCGGCACCGCATTCTTCGCCGCCAGCACCTCGGCCATCACGCTGACCGCGATCTCCGCCGGGGTCTTGCTGCCGATATGGACGCCGATCGGCCCGTGCAGGCGCTCAAGCGATTGCTCGGTCTCGCCAAAATGCTCGATCAGGCGTTCGCGACGTAGCTGGCTGTTGCGCCGCGAACCGATGGCGCCGACGTAGAACGCCGGGCTGTGCAGGGCTTCGAGCAGGGCCAGGTCGTCGAGCCTGGGGTCGTGGCTGACGGCGATGACGCAGCTGCGCAGGTCGGCCCGGAAGGCCCGCACCACGTCGTCCGGCATGCCCGCGAGGTGCTCGACGCCGGCCAACGCCCAGCTGGCCAGGTACTCCGGGCGCGGGTCGCACACCGCCACGCGAAAGCCGTTGAACAGGGCCATGGTCGCCAGGTATTCGGCCAGCGCGCCGGCACCGATCAGCAGCATGCGGTAGCCGGGGCCGAGGGTGTTGCGCATGTGCTGGCCGTCGAAGCTGAACTGTGCCGGGGTGGCGCTGGCCTGGAGGGTAACGCTGCCGTCTTGCAGGGCAAGGTCGCGGCGTACCAGCTGGCCGCTGTCGAGCTGATCGAGCAAGCGCTGCAACAGCTGGGGCTCGGGGTTGAATTCGAGGATCAGCTCCAGCGTGCCGCCGCACGGCAGGCCGAAGCGGTGCGCCTCGTCGGCGCTGATGCCATAGCGGACCACCTCGGGGGCGCCGGCAGGCAGCCCGGGGCCGCCATGGGCGCTGGTGTAGCGCTGGATCAGGTCGTCTTCGATGCAGCCGCCGGAGACGCTGCCAACCACCCGGCCATCATCGCGCAAGGCCATCATCGAGCCCACCGGGCGCGGCGACGAGCCCCAGGTACGGGCCACAGTGGCGAGCAGCACGCGGTGACTGGCCTTGAGCCAGTCGTGGGCGGTGCGCAGGACCAGCAGATCGATGCTTTCCATGGTGTACGTGGCCTCGGTAACTCATGACAGGTTTTGCCTTCTGTCCCTCGCGGGGGAAAGGGGGGCGGGAGAGAGAAGAGAGCGAACTCGCCCCACAAGG